>JAFMSA010000060.1:0-8128 GCA_017353855.1 Alphaproteobacteria bacterium | reverse complement strand
GCCGCTTCTGCGGACACCGAAAGCACGCCGACGTCGATGCGGCCTGCACCGTGAAAGGCAGACGTTCTGCCGGATTGGGTGACAGGTTCCTGACCAAGGGTGCAATCCTCGCAAAACTGACCGGTCAGTTCTGCGGGAGATTTCCACAGCTGCAGGGAGCGGCTGCCGACCCGCGCTTCGCCGATCAGCGTTTCGCCGGATGGGCGGCCGCGGCGAGGAATGCGCTGATAACGCAAGATCTGGTGTCTTGTGCTCAAAAGCAATAAATCCCCGAAGTACCGATCGCGGCGTTTCGCCGGCGAAGCGCGGTCGGTCCGGTTTGAAGGATCGCGCGCGGCCTCCGTGCGAACCGCGCAGCAACGGCAACCGCCCGGCAACCCCGTCGGTTCCCGCGGTCAAAAGGGCAGGCTGAGGCAACCCGCCGAGGAAACTCGGAAGAACAGTGGGGCCACACCCGACGTGCTTTGCGAGTGATACCGCGATGCACCGTCCCCGTTCCGGCTCAGTATTGACCGGAAGCCGGCTGACCCCCCAAACGCAGAGCAGGCGAGCGCTCCACGCAAGTAATTCCCTCTGGCGCTGATAGTCAGTGAAGCTTACGATGCCGCTCGATATTTTGTGGAGGAGTGCGAGGAAATCGTCATGCAGGACAAGCTGATCTCCGGCGACAACCACATCGACCTGACCTATTTGCCGCCTAACCTCTGGTCGTCGGAGGCACCTAACAAGTGGAAGCTGCTCGCACCGCGTGTCGAGGAAATGGATGACGGACTCCACTGGTTTGTCGAGGCTCAGGACAAGGGAATGTGGAACGGGATCGGACCGGGATTCCTCCCTTACCAGCGAGGCATGTTCGGCCATATCGATGAAATGAAGGATCTCGGCTTCGAATGGAGTTCGCGCGCCGGAGCCCAGCCGCGGCCGACAACGCCGGAATTGCGGCTGGCCGATCTCGACCGCGACGGCCTTTCTGCCGAAATCGTCTATGGCTGCCTGATGATCAACGATCTGATCAGCGATGCTCCGTTGCGCGCCTGGGCAGACAAAACCTACAATGACTGGGTCGCCGATTTTGCCAGGCGCAGCAATCCGAACAGGGTATTCCCGCTCGCTATCATTCCCAACACCGACCCGGCCGAAGCGGCTGCTGAGGTCAGGCGCTGCGCCAAGATGGGTCTGCGCGGCGGAGACCTCGCTTTCAAGCGGATGACCCCGCCGCTCTACACGCACGAATGGTACCCTCTATGGGAAGCGGCCGGGGAATGCCGGTTTCCGATCTCGTTTCATTCAACCGGCTTCAAGGCGTTGCGGGCACCCGATACGCCGGAGATGGAGAGGAAGTATTTCACGCAGTGGCGGCTGGTGCGCTCGGCCCTGTTCCAGCTCGACACGATGGAGGTGCTGGTCTCGCTGCTGGCTTCGGGCGCCTGCGAGAAATACCCTGACTTCAATTTCGTCCTCGGCGAGTCAGGAGTAACCTGGTTGCCCTACGTGTTCGATCGGCTCGACACGGAGTATGCCGACCGCGGTCGGGCGCTCGGGTTCAAATTGAAGCCCAGCGACTATTTCCGGCGCCAGGGCTATGTCACCTATCAGCAGGATCAGTATCTCGAACCGATTATCCCGCTGATCGGCGAAGATAACATCATCTGGGGGGCCGACTACCCGCACCCGGACTGCATCTGGCCGGATTCGCAGCGGGTTCTCGACAGGAACCTCGCCGCAATCTCGCCGGGCGTGCGGCGCAAAATCACCAGCGAGAACGTGACCGGGCTCTATCACCTCAACTGATCTCCCACCCCTTACCCTCCTCCGGATTCGGGGGAGGGTAAGGGAGGGGAGACGTTAATGCGGTTCCGTCGCCGTCGTCGGGTCGATCATACGGCGAACTTCGGTGATCTTGTTTGCCGGGAAGCCGCTCCGGCGGGCGTGCTCGTGAATAATCTCCTCATCCCGAGCCAGATAAACGCAAAAAGTCTTGTCGTTCGCGACATAGCTTTCGACCCACTGGATGTCGGGCCCGAGCTCCTTCAGGGTCGCGTTCGATTTTTGCGCGGCCTCGCGCAGCGCCTGTCGCTCGGCGCTGCCGATAGCGGGCAACTCGCGTTCGATGATGAATTTGCGCATCGCTCCTCCCGTGCAAAAGTAGCGGGTTCATAGCAAACAGATTACGACATCGCGGTAAAGCGCGGCATGACCCGCTCGGCAAACAGGCGCATCGAGGCAAGCGCGTTGCGGAGCGGAACCATGTTGAAATTGATCTGCAGCGAGGCGTGCTCATAGCCGCCGAACTCGTCCTGCGTGCGGCGAATCTGGTCGATGATCTCCTCGGGCGAGCCGATCCAGGCAGCGCCCGACGCAATCTGGTCCGCCGCCCGGGATTGACGAAGCTTGCCGATAACCTTTTCGTATCCGGGATAATCCCGCCAGGTGCGTCCGTCGAGCCAGTCGGAGGCGGCCTCGACCAGCGAGTGCAGATAATCGTCCAGCAATGGGCACGCGAATGACCGAGCGGTATTGCCGTCGGTATCGCAGAACATGTGAAACGCCAGCATCACTTCGCCTTCGCCGGGATGGCCGGCGGCCTTCCATGCGTCCCGATAAATACCGACAAGTGTCCGCATCGTCGCGCCGCCGAGCGGGATCGCCATCACCGAATAGCCCATCTGCCCGGCGAAAGTGAAAGAATCCGGCGTATTCAGAGCAGCGACGTAGAATTTGGGGCGCGGCTTTTGGGTCGGACGCGGCAGCGAGGTCGTGTTTTCGATCGTGCAGAATCGGCCGCGATGCGTCACATTTTCGCCGGTCAGCAACAACGCGACTTGTTCGATGCCCTCGCGGAAGCGGGCCACCGACTCGTCCGGCGAGCGGGCAAAGCGGCGGAACTCGTGAGGCAGGAAGGCCCGTGCGAAGCCCACATCGAGCCGCCCGCCGCTGATCGCGTCAAGCATGCCGATCTCGCCGGCTAGCTTCAGCGGGTGGTTGAAGACCGGCACAAGCGCTCCCGTCACAAGGCGGGCACGACGCGTGCGCTGAGCAGCCGCCGCCAGAAAGAGCATCGGGTTCGGGCTGTAGCCCCCGTAGTGATGAAAATAATGCTCGACGATGCGTATATGCGTGAACCCGAGCTGTTCCGCCTCCTCGGCGAGCAGTAGCGCCTCGTGAAAATAATCGGCTCCCGATTTTTGCTCGGGCCGGACGTCAGGGAAAAACTGCACCCCAAACTGCATGACGCCAGATCAGCTCATGCGGCCGGGTGCCCGTTTCTTATGGCCTCAGTGACGACCTTGCGTGCGATTTCTCGCAGCAGCTGGCGGTCTTCCTCCGGGCTCGCGGCAGGCGCGATGCCTGAAATGACCCTGTCATGGCCGAAGGTGGAAACAGGATTGCGGTTGTGCGTCGAAACCTCTCCATTGCCCGCCGCGCGAATGCCGCGCCGGATCATGTTGCGCATCATAATGACGCCTCGGTCGGTGGCGGCGAGATGCTCGAGCGCGTGGCGCGCCATGCCGTTGTGGATGCTGACCTGCGCGTCATAGTCGCCCGGGACGCGCTGCCGCTCTTCATAGGACCGGCTCGCGTCCTGTCCAAAGCCCGCGCCGCGCCGCATTTCCTTTCCTTCGGGGGCACGATAGTAGCCGATCTGCATCGTCTGCGTGTCGTCGATCGGGACCGCCCACGTGGTGGCCTGCGGCCGGTTGATCGAGTTGCGTTGCGCCATCGGGTCGGCGTTGGGCGGGAACTGATGGATATTCGGAAGAATAAAGTCGGCGACGCGTACCCATACCTGATTTCCCTGACGCCGCGTATCGATGTAGACCATCCCGATCGGGGTCTCCATCCAGTCCCATTCGCCGAGGGCCTTGAGGTCCTGCGTGAACCCGTCGCTGCCGGGGAGGGTGTGCAGGAAGGCGAGGTGCGCCGGATCCATGCTGTTCTCTTTGACCTGCAGCCAATTGCACTCCCACAACGTGGGCGAACGGGCCATCAGCCGGTGGCCGGGCAGGTCGAACGTATCAAAAATCGGAAATTCGGGTTGCTTGTCGGGCGGCCCCATATACGCAAAGACCAAGCCACGGTGTTCGTGGACGGGATAGGCACCATGAAACAGCCTGCCTTTCAACGTGCTGTCCGGAGGCTCGCCCGGGGTCTCGAGGATCGTGCCGTCCACGTCGAACAGCCAGCCGTGATAGCAGCACCGGATACCGCTCTCGGAGATCAAGCCGAATTCCAGAGAGGTACCGCGGTGCGGACAATGAAGTTCGAGAAGCCCTATCGCACCCCGCTTGTCGCGGAACGCGACCAGGTCTTCACCCATGATGCGCAGCCGCCGCGGCAGGTCGCATAATTCGTCGAGCAGGACGACCGGCTGCCAGAAGCGGCGCAGATACTCGCCACACGGTGTGCCTGGCCCGACATGAGCGAGTTCCGCGTCCTCGGCGGGTCGCTCACGATGATGGTACGCCGCGTAGCCCGCGTGCAGAAACGGCGCCCTCTGCGACATCGCGCAACCTCCCTCAACATCGCTTCTCAGAGGCGATCGTGCACCGGTCGATTCGAGATGGTCAAGGAGGACGCCGGTCCGCAGGAGGCGCCACGATCGCCAGCCACTTGACGGCGCTCGGCCGAGGATGCTCCGATCCTGTCGATCAGAAGGAGGACTCGCGAATGGCGGATGCGGCGACTTGGAATTTTCGGCAGCTGGCTCACCACGAGCTCGACGGATTCGGCGGCATCGGCGAAGGCATGTCGATCCAGGTAGCCAGGGACGGGCGCCGCATTCTGTGGCTCGCCCACGAGAGCGCCCCAAAGAACTTCACCGCCGTCGATGTCAGCGATCCGCGCGCCCCGAAGATCGTCGCGCGCGCCGATCTCCCGCAATCCCACATGCGCTCGAACTCGTTGGAGACGGTCGGCGACATCATGGCCGTCGCCTACCAGACAAAGGAGCAGGGTCTGCAGCCCGCCGGTTTCGAACTGTTCGACATCTCGGTGCCGGAAAACCCGCGTTCGATCACATTCTTCGACTGCTCGGGGCCGCACTCGCGCGGCGTGCACCAGCTGTGGTTTGCCGACGGCGAATACATCCACATGAGCTCCGGTGCGCCGGATTTCACGCCGACACACCCTCGTGACGACCAGTTCTACCGGATTATCGACGTGAAAAACCCAACCAAGCCCGTCGAAGTGGGCCGGTGGTGGCTACCGGGGACGCGGCAGGGCGACAGCGAACCGCCCCCCGTACGCCATCCCGAGGGTGCGGACACGGGGTTTCGCCCGCACAACACCAATGTTTACCCCGAGCGTCCGGACCGCGCCTATCTCGGCTATATCGATGGCGGGATGGTGATCCTCGACATCTCCGACAAGACGCGGCCTAAGATGGTGGCGCGCTGGGATTACCATCCGCCCTACCACGGCTTTACCCACACGGTCGTACCGTTCTTCGACCGCAAGCTTTTCATCGTCAGCGACGAATGCGTGCGGACCGAGGGTGCCGACTGGCCCAAGCTCGTATGGATCGTGGACGGGCGCGCCGAAATGAATCCGGTTCCGATATCGACCTGCCCGCTGCCGCCGCTCGACAGCTATTTGCGCCCGGGCGCCCGATACGGCGCACATAATCTTTACGAGAACCTACCCAAGCCGAATGCGTGGAAGTCGGACCGCATCGTGCTGGCGACCTATTTCAACGGCGGATTGCGCGCCTACGACACGTCAAATCCATACCAACCGGCGGAAGTCGGCTATTTCGTGCCGGCCGCACCCGCACGCGCGCCGGGCGGCGCGATCCAGATCAACGATGTCTTCGTTGACGAACGCCAGATCGTCTATACCGTTGACCGGCATGTCGGAGGGCTCTACACGCTTGAGATGGACTTCTGAGCTCGGGCCGGAGGCGCTCTTCGGCGGCAAGGACGCGACGCTTTTCGGTCGGCGCCAAAAGCGGGCGCGCGGGCCTCGGATGCCGGTTTTGGCGGTGACCGGGTTTTTGGGTTCGGGAAAGACAACCTTGATCCGCGCCCTGCTCGGCCGGCCCGAAGGCGCCAACACCGCGGTCGTGGTCAATGAATATGGCGAGGTCGGCATCGATAACGCGCTGTTGCGATCGAGCAGCGACATCACGGTGCTGCTCGGCAATGGCTGTGTGTGCTGCAATATCCGCTCCGATCTGCAGGAGACGCTGCGCGGGTTGTTCGCCGACCGAGCCCGCGGCGCGGTGCCGGGCTTCGAGCGCGTCGTCATCGAAACCTCGGGCCTCGCCGACCCGGGTCCGGTGTTGCAGACGTTTGCGACCGACCGGGCGCTCGGCCGGGAGTTTTATCTGCAGGCGCTGGTCACCGTCGTCGACGCCGTTGCAGGCGAAGGCAATCTCAGGCGGATGCCCGAGGCGCGAAAACAGGTGGCGCTCGCAGACCGCATCATCCTCACCAAGACCGACCTCGTCGAGGCCGCAGCCCGCACGCAGCTGATCGAGCACATCGCTTCCTTGAATACGGCTCCGCTCGGCATTGCCGTCGCCGGCGAAATCGAGCCCTCTTTTCTGCTCGAGGAGGCCCCCTCGAGATCGCGAAGCGCGGGACTCGGCGGGCCCGAACATACTCATGGCCTCTACAGCTTCGCACTGACCTTCGAAAAGCCGCTGCGCTGGCCCGGCTTCGAACAAACCATGGCGGTGCTTCAGGCGCTGCGCGGGCCGGACCTGCTTCGTGTCAAGGGCCTCCTCGCCGTCGAGGAATGCCGCGGTCCGGTCGTCGTCCATTTCGTTCAGCATGTCGCCCACCCGCCGATCGAGCTCGAAGAGTGGCCCGACGACGACCGCCGATCCCGCATCGTCTTTGTCACGCAGGGACTGCCGCGCGAGCCCGTCATGCAGCTGTTTGCCGGGGTCAGCGCGATCGCGGCTACAGGGTGCGCGTAGGGACACAGCCCCCGCGGCTTCGCGTGGCGAAAATGGGGCTCGTGGTGCAGCCGAAGGAACTGCTTTCCGGCGCAGGTGCAGCGGCACCGCGACGCGTTATCTCACACCCGGCGAGCCCCGGAGGCCCGAGCCCGCGGGGAAGCCGCCTTAGTTTCCTGACCGATTAAATTAAACTTCCTCAGCCCTACAAGGCCGATTCGACCCACTCATAGAGCTTGCTCTTGGGCAGCGCACCGATCTTCGTCGCAGCGACTTGGCCGTCCTTGAACAGAATGACCGTCGGAATCCCCCGCACCCCATACTTCATCGGGGTTTGCGGGTTCTCGTCGATATTCACCTTGGCCACTGTCACCCTGCCCGCCATGTCGGTCGCGAGCTCCTCGAGAAACGGAGCGATCATCTTGCACGGGCCGCACCATTCGGCCCAGAAATCGACGAGAACCGGCCCGCTCGCGCGGAGCACCTCGGCGTCGAAATTGCTGTCGGTGACGGCGATCGGTTTCATGTGACCGTCCTTTCGGTTAGCTCGGCCGTAAAATTAGGGGAGGCGAAAAAGGCGCGTCAAGGCTGGTAGCCTGCCAGGGCGTCGGAACTGATCGGCATCAGCCGCGGCCCTTCTGTCCACAGCAACGCGCAACGGATCTCGCGTCCCGGATAGAATTGCGCGAGTGCGGCCCGATAGACCGCCAGCTGGCGCAGGTATGTTGGCGCCACCTCCTCCTCGGCCGCGGGCGGAGACCGCAACGTCTTGTAGTCGACGATCAATACGCACTCTTGCGTCACGACAAGCCGATCGATCTGTCCCGACACGGCGAGGCTGGCGCCGGCGGATGTGGGGACCAGGCCGACGAGCGGCACCTCGGCGTGCGAGCCCGGACCAAACAGCGCCGCGAAATCGGGATGGTTCAACACCCCCAACGTCGCGTGCCGGATCTCGGCCTGCTCGTCGGCGTCAAGCCCGTGCTCCGGCAAGGCCAGAAAGCGACGCGCAGCGACGTCACGTTCGGCGACCGGTAACTCCGGCAGACCCTGCAAGAGCCGGTGGACGAGGAGCCCGCGCTTGAAAAGGTCTGCACCGGCGCTCGCAAGGGGCGAGCGGGCCGCCGGCTCCCCGCCGTTCGGCCGTGACGGGACCAGCGGCTTCGGCGTGTAGGAATCAGGTGGCGGCGGTTTCCTGATCCAGCCCGGCAGCAGTCCAACCCGCCT
>JAFMSA010000465.1 GCA_017353855.1 Alphaproteobacteria bacterium | reverse complement strand
ATTGCGCAGCCCGACGGCGCAGCAGACGGGATGCCCGGAATATGTCGCCGCATGCATGAACTTCCGATCCGCGGGCGCACTCTGGATCGCTTCGTGCACACGGCTGGATGCGATCACACCCCCCAATGGCAGATAGCCGCTCGTGACACCCTTGGCGAACGAGACGAGATCCGGCTCGACGTCCCAATGGCCGAGCGCAAACCATCCGCCTGTACGGCCAAAGCCGGTAATCACCTCATCCGCGATCAGCAGAACGTCATGGCGGTCGCAGATTTCACGCAGCCGCGGGAAGTAGCTGGGCGGCGGAACGATGACCCCGCCCGCCCCCATTACCGGCTCGGCGATAACGGCCGCCACCGTATCGGGGCCCTCGGCCAGGATAGCCTTTTCGACGGCATCGGCGGCGCCGGTCCCGGGCTCCTCATTGCCGGCCCAGCGATAGGCGTAAGGCGGCGCCACCTGGAGGAAGCCGGGGACGAGCGGCCCGAACATCTTGTGATAGGCCGCCATGCCGGTGGCGCTCATCGCCGCCATCGTCACGCCGTGATAGGCGTGCATGCGCGAGATAATTTTGGTCTTTTGCGGATGTTGGTTGATCTTCCAGTAGTATCGCGCGAATTTGAATGAAGACTCGTTCGACTCAGCACCTGCAGTCGTGAAATAGACGGCTGCCGAATTCGGATAGGCGTGGCCGACGATTTTTTCGGCGAGGCGAACGGCCGGTTCGTTGGTGGCGCCGATATAGGCCGAGGCAAAGGCGATCCGCCGCATCTGCGCGCTCGCGGCATCCGCGAGCTCGGCCCGGCCATGGCCGACATTGACATTCCACAAGCCGGAAAGGCCGTCGATATATTCGCGTCCCTCGGCGTCGCGCAGCATCGCCCCCTGCCCCTCGACGGCGACGAGCGGCTGCCGGTGGTCATCGGGATGGTGCAGCGGGTGAACGAGATAGCGCCGATCGGCCTCGAGTAGCTGAGTGGTGCCGTCCATCTCCTAACCTCCTTCCGCCATCGCCTCGTGCCTACCCTTACCGGGTCCATGCGGAATGCGCTACGCTTTTTGCGCCCTATGGCGCCGCGGTATTGGAAGTATGGGCGGAAGCCCGCAGCGCGTACCGCCCTGTTAACGATTGGGCAGGTCGAGCGGGTAAATCGGCCGTCGTACGTTGCTGAATTGCAGCTGTCCGTAATCGGAGGTGCAGACACCGACCCCGGCGCATTCGACGACGGCTTCGGCTACTGGACCCAGCCCCGCGCGCCAGTGAATGCGGCTTTTCAGCATAATATAGCGCTTTTGCAGGGGATCGATGCCGAGGCTCAGAAGGCAGTTGAGGTCCGACGGTTCGACATGACGCGAGATCAGAACGATCTCGACTGCACCGGTGTCGAGCACAACGGCAGGCCCCATATCCATCTGCACGCCACGGGCCATCGGGCCACGATTTCGGTAGCGACCGTCGGAGATGGTCTTGACAGTGGCGGTCACCCTCAAGGGTAGGCTTTCGGCCGGGATTGCCGGCATCATGGTCTTGCCGCCAATCGACAGCGTAACCTCACTGCCGACCCCGCCGGCGATCGCCTGCTGCACGGCCTCGGGGTCGCAAATCGCAAAGGCGGCCACATCTTCGAGCCCTTGCCGCAGGATCTCCGCCAATACAGCGGTCGTGTCCATCGTACCGCCGGAGGCGCAATTGTCGTAATGGTCGAGCAGGACGATCGGGCCCTCGCCCGAGCGGCTTTGCGGCATGGCTTTGGCGCGAGCGACCGATTGCTGCAGTGGCTCGATGTCGTAGACAAAGTCTTCGCGCTCGACCCAGGCTCGATCCAACAGCTCGTCACGCAAATCCTCAGCAAGCTTGCGGTCCCCGTCGGTAATCACGACGGCACTCAGCCCGGCATTGGTGATGTCGGCGTGCGGGAAGCCCGTGAACAGGCTCGCAGCCAGCGCGCCTTCCGCGCTCATAGCAGCACAGCGATGCTGCAACTCTTTATTCGGATGATCGTCGGTGCCCTGCCGCATGACGTGCGGCAGCATCGGCACGTTGCCCCAGGCCATGAGGGGATTCACCTCGCCGCGCATTGCACGCAGCAGGATCTCGCCGGCCAGTTTAGCGGTCTCGTAGGTGTCGATATGCGGGTAGGTGCGATAACCGGTGACCACCGTCGCGTTGACGATGATCTCCTCGTAGAGGTTGGCGTGCATATCGAGCGAGACGGCGATCGGCGTCTTCGGGTCCATCCGACGCAGCCGCTTGAGGAACTGGCCTTCGCCATCCTCCAGGCTTTCGGTGACCATGGCTCCGTGCAAGTCGAGCAAGATCCCGTCGAAGCCGCCGCGAGCGGCCGCCCCGCAGATCGCGTCCGTAATATGCGCATAAGCGGCATCCTCGACGGGACGGCTCGGCGGCGCTGCGGCGGCGATCGGCAGAACGACCTCTGCCCGCTCCCGCTCGGCGAGATCGAGATAGGCGCCGAGCCCGGTGCCGGTGCCGCGAAACGCGCGGATCGCCGCCTCGCCATAGAGCGGCCGAAACCGCGCCAGCGGCGTCGGCACTGGGGAAAATGTATTGGTTTCGTGCTTCATCATCGCGATCAATAGCCGCATGATCTCTGCTCCCTCACCAACTCGCCGTCACGAGCCCGGCCGTCGATCGTACCCCACGACAATGATGGGCAAGGTCTCGGGCGCAAAACTCTGCGAAGGGCAAGCCTGCTCGCACGCCAGAGGCGAAGAGTACGATATACCGGATTTATTGCTTTTTAGCACAAGATTCCGATCTACGGATCATGAAACCCAGACGCGACCCGTTGACGCTTGCCGAACGGCACCGGCGATTTTCCAACGAGAGTGAATGCCTCGCCTTTCCCGAACATGCGCGATGGCCGCAGGGGCCAGTGTGTCCGGCCTGCGCCAGCATGGACCGCGCCTCGCGGATCACAACGCGTCCTGGTGATTTTACCTGCCTCGCGTGCAAGCGCCGCTCTTCGGTGACCGCCGGTACGCCGATGCACGAGACACACCTGCCGATTTGCACTTGGCTCATCGCGAGTTATCTGCTCGCGACGAGCTGCAAAGGCATCAGTTCGCTGAAGCTCGCGTCGTTGCTCGGGCTGCAATACCGCGCGAAGTGGCATCTGACCCGTTGCATCCGCGCGATGATGGGTGGCAACCCCGACTTGTTGCGCGGAACTGTCGAACTCGACGAGACCTTCAGAGGCGGCAGGCCGCGCCGTAGGAATAAGCCGGGGGCACCAGCGCCAATGGCCCCTGTTTGACGAACGCCGCCAAGCCCGAGCCTAAACGGCGTGACCGACGGCGCCGAGGCCGCGGCGCCGGCAAGCCAATGGCCTTGACCGCCGTCGAGCGGGCCGGACGATCGCTCATGAGCCGCTGGCCTCGCACGGCATCGAGAACATCGCGCCGCTGGCTTGATCGCGCCGCGATCACCGCGACCGACGAGTTGCCCGCCTATCTCGCGGCCGGCCGCGCCCTGGCCGGACACATCCGGGTCAATCATTCGGCGCTTGCTGGTATTGACGAAGCCGGGCGCGTGCTTGCCCGCCGGATCATGCGGCAAGCGCTGAAACCGGATGTGGCGCACCTATCGCCGCGACTCGATGTCCGCGTTGCCTCTGTGGCGTCTTCCAGAAAGGCCGACCATGCGGACTTGTGGGCGAGCCTGCGGTTGCCGGGGCGCGGACGGCTCGATATTCCGCTGCATCGGCACCGGCATTTCCTCGATCGTGGCGGCAAGCTTTGTCCGATCGTGCGAGGCGGGCGGCACAACCGGGATCCGGCTGGTCTCCGGCATCACGGCGCCGGTCGCGGTAAGTCGCGAGGCCTATGTGCCGGAAATCGACGCGCTTGGCATCGATTTTGGGCTGGCGAGATTGCTGGCGACGAACGAGGGTGATCTGTTTGGTCGCGGCCTTCTGGCTGACTCGTCCGCATAGACCGGCAGATCACCGGCATTGCCCGGCACCGCATGCGTTCGGGCGACAAACCACGCAACAGCGCCCGCTATCGCCGCCTCGTGACCCGGGTGCGCGGCATGCTGCGCAGTCGCATCAACGCCGCGTTGAACCGCCTCGTTACGGTCCGCAAGCCTGCCGTCTTGCGCCTCGAGCGCCTTGACTTCCGCTCGCCGCACCTGTCGCGGCGCATGAACCGTCCCGTCACAAATTGCGGGCGCGCCGTTTTCAAGGCGAAACTCGTCGATCTCGAAGAGCGCTTCGGCATCCTCGCCGATCAGATGCCTTCGCCTTACACGAGCCAGGAATGCTCGAAGTGCGGTTATATCGACCGCGCCAATCGCCGGTCACAGTC
>JAFMSA010000464.1:1628-4336 GCA_017353855.1 Alphaproteobacteria bacterium | reverse complement strand
CGCCCATGGTCGGTACCGCCTATCTGGCGCCGCAACCGGGAGATCCGCCCTTCGTGCGCCTCGGCGACGCCGTCAGCGAGGGACAACCGCTGCTGATCATCGAGGCGATGAAAGTGATGAATCAGATCCGCGCCCACCGCCCGGGCCGCATCGCGCAGATCCTCGTCGCCGACGCACAGCCCGTCGAGTACGGCACGGCCCTGATGCTGATCGAATAATGCTTCGCTAAAGATGTTCGAAAAGGTGCTGATTGCCAATCGCGGCGAGATTGCCCTGCGCATCCACCGCGCCTGCCGTGAAATGGGAATCAAGACGGTCGCCGTGCATTCGACGGTCGACGCGGCCGCGATGAATGTGCGCCTCGCCGACGAGACCGTCTGTATCGGGCCGCCCGCCGCCCGCGACAGCTATCTGAACGTCGCGGCGATCCTGTCGGCTGCGACGATCACGGCGGCCGACGCGATTCACCCCGGTCTCGGGTTTCTGTCGGAAAATGCCGATTTCGCCGCAACTGTCGAGGAGCACGGGTTCACGTTTATCGGTCCTTCCCCCGAACATATCCGTCTGATGGGGAACAAACTCGCCGCAAAGCAGGCGGTGCGCAATCTCGGGATTCCAACGGTTCCTGGCTCGCAAGGTGCAGTGCGCGACGTTGCGGCGGCCGAGGCGGCGGCACGGGCGATCGGCTACCCGGTGCTGATCAAAGCTACCGCGGGCGGCGGCGGACGGGGCATGAAGATAGCCCATGACGGCACCGAGCTCGCCCGCATGCTGCCGCTCGCGCAACGTGAGGCGGCGTCGTTTTTCCGTTCGGGCGAGGTTTATCTCGAACGCCACCTCGACCGTCCCCGGCATATCGAGGTGCAGATCCTCGCCGACGGCCGCGGCGAGGTCGTCCATCTCGGCGAGCGCGACTGCTCACTGCAGCGCTCGCACCAGAAAGTGCTCGAAGAAACTCCGTCGCCGGCATTGAGCCGCAAGCAGAGCGAGCGGCTCGGCTCGCTCGCCGCCGCGGCGCTGCGCGAGCTCGGTTACAGGAGCACCGGAACGCTCGAATTCCTATATCAGGACGGGGAGTTCTTTTTCATCGAGATGAACACCCGTCTGCAGGTCGAGCACCCGATCACCGAAATGGTCAGCGGTATCGATATTGTCCGCGAGCAGATCCGCATCGCCGCCGGCGCGCCGCTCGGCTACCGCCAGGCCGACATATCGCTTTGCGGACACGCTATCGAGTGCCGCATCAATGCGGAAAATCCGGACACGTTTGCGCCGTGTCCCGGCCGCGTTAGCGAGTATCACGCGCCGGGTGGGCCGGGGGTGCGCGTCGATAGCGCGCTCTATCAGGGCTACGAGGTGCCACCCTTTTACGACAGTCTGATCTCGAAATTGATTGTCTACGGCAAGACCCGCAACGAGTGCCTGATGCGGTTGCCGCGGGCGCTCGAGGAATATGTCATCGGTGGAATCGAGACGACGATCCCGTTGCATCAGCGTCTCGCCGCCGCCGGCGAGTTCATCGACGGCGACTACGACATCCATTGGCTGGAGCGTTTCGCCAGGGATCGAACCTGAAGGAGCCGAGTTTGTTTCGGCTGACCCCCGACATTCTGCTCGCTGCTTACGCTGCGGGAGTGTTTCCGATGGCCGAATCGGCGGACGACCCCAAACTCTTCTGGGTCGACCCGCACCGCCGCGGAATTCTGCCGCTCGACGAGTTCCATGTTCCGCGCCGGTTGAGCCGCGTCGTGCGGCGCGGCAGCTTCGACATCCGCTGTGATACGGCGTTCGAGGAGGTGATCCGCGGTTGCGCGCAGGCGACCGAGAAACGGCCCAATACCTGGATCAATGACAAGATCGTGCGGTTGTACGCCGTGCTCTTCGCGCGCGGAGCGGCACACAGTGTCGAGGCGTGGCAGGACGGTTCGCTGGTCGGCGGCCTATACGGCGTCTCGCTCGGTGCGGCTTTCTTCGGAGAAAGCATGTTCAGCCGGACCAGCGATGCCAGCAAGGTTGCACTCGTACATTTGGCGGCCCGACTGCGGCTCGGCGGTTACCGTCTGCTCGACACGCAGTTTCTGACGCCGCATCTGGCGCGCTTCGGCGGGATCGAAATCAGCCGCACCCGTTATCACCGGCTGCTCGCCGAGGCGCTTGCCTATCGCGCGTCGTTTCCGGTGGTGCTGCCCGATGCCGACGGCGATCCGCTCGCCGCTTTGCAATCGAGCAGATTGATGTCGTAGACCGGGTGCTCGAGCGCCGAGAGCGCCGGGCTGGACGCGAACATCCAGCCGCTGAAGACGCGCTTGGCTATGTCCTCGCCGGGTCGCATTTCGTCGATCTCGATAAACGCGGCGCTCTCCGGCGGTTCTTCAGGCGGGCTCTTTTCGCAGTCGCGGACGCGAATCGACAATGTGCCGAACCGCACCCGTGCGCCGACCGGCGCCTCGAATTCCGAGACCCGCGCGGTGATCTTGTCGAGCCCCTGAAGCACAGCTAGCGGCTCGGGGCGCATATCCGCCGCTGCCGGCAAGGCCAGCGGCATGACCAGCTGCACCGCCAGAAAAACGCCTGCCGCCCCCACTCTCGACCCGCCGCGCGAGCGCGGACGGACGGAGCCCGGCCCGCCGTCCCGGCCCGCCGAACGGCAGAGCATCACTTGCGATAGGGGTTGACGACGCCGCCGACAATCTCGGCCAGCACCTCGC
>JAFMSA010000464.1:0-1618 GCA_017353855.1 Alphaproteobacteria bacterium | reverse complement strand
TGAAGCACAGCTAGCGGCTCGGGGCGCATATCCGCCGCTGCCGGCAAGGCCAGCGGCATGACCAGCTGCACCGCCAGAAAAACGCCTGCCGCCCCCACTCGGACGGAGCCCGGCCCGCCGTCCCGGCCCGCCGAACGGCAGAGCATCACTTGCGATAGGGGTTGACGACGCCGCCGACAATCTCGGCCAGCACCTCGCGCACCTGCCGTTCATCGCATCCCATCAGTACCGCATCCTCAAGCGCCTCCTGCGCAAGCTCGCGCAGCTCGGCCAGGTTCTCGTTCAGCACTTTGATTTTTTCGACGCACGACACCGGCTCGCCTTCCGGCGTGCGCCAGATCGGAAAATCGACAGACATCTTCGACATCGCTGCTATTTCGGTACCGCCTCGCCCTCGCCCGGCTTCTTCCGCGCATTCGGGGCCGGCGCGCCCTCGCCCGACTTCTGCTGCGCACCAGGCTGCGAGAAGATCATCTGCCCGATCAGGTTTTCGAGACTGACCGGGGCTTGGGTGTATTTGATCTGCCCGCCCGCCTGGATCATCTGCTCCGACCCGCCCGGGACCAGCGCCAGGTAGCGGTCGCCGAGCAAACCGGTCGAGGTGATCTCCGCCACCGTATCCTCCGGTAATTTGTAAGCCGGGTCGATGCTCATCCGAAGGGTCGCAAGAAATGTCTTCGGATTGATCGTTGCGGACAGAACCGTGCCGACCTTGACCCCGGCGATGCGCACGTCACTGCCGTCACGAATACCGTCGACGCGGTCGAATTGCGCGGTCACTTCATAGCCATGCACCGCGCGTACCTGGCTCGTCGTATAGGCAAAGAACAGAAAGAGCGCAGCGACGACCAGCACGACGGCACCCATCACCGTCTCGATCACATTTCCGGTCATGATCGCTGCCGCAGCCTCAATCGGGTGTCCACGGCTCGTAATCCCCGGTGGCCGGCGCACGCTTGCCGCCCCGCCGGATCGAGCCCCGCGGATAATAGGCATCAGGCGTGCCGGTCATGTTCGGCTGGTGCGGCTTTTCCCAGGGATGACGAGGACGATCCGGACGCGGGATTTCGTCCACCGTATGGTGTAGCCAAGCGTGCCATTCCGGCGGCACCTTCGATCCCTCGGGCTCGCCATTGTAGATGACCCAGCGCTTCTCGCGGCTCGCGCGGCCGCCGCCGCGCCGCACCGGCCGGTTGCCCCGCTCGCGGTAGTAGCGGTTGCCGAAGCCGTCGGTTCCCACTAACTCGCCGCGAAACCACGTCAGTAAACGTGTGCCCAGTGTCATCGGACGTTTCCGGGGCGGATACCCCCGCCCTCAAGTCCGGGCAGGAGACCCGCCGCACCGACGGGGACTCCCCGGATTTGCCCGTAAGGGCCCGGTGAGGCAGAGCTTTCGCTCCGGCTCCTCTCGGCAATGTCGCCGGGCAGCCTTTGAGACAAGCCCGTTTCGCCCCCACCCCGAGGGTTGCCTGCAGCCTGTCCTTCAAGAGGCCCGAACCGCGCAGGCTTTCGGACCTCGGTCTTGAACTTCCCGGTCAACGTCGTCTCCAGTCACTTTTCGACTTAGGCGCGTAAGCGGGAGGCTTCCGAGAAAGCCCCCCGGCTTCAGCCGCCGGAT
>JAFMSA010000463.1 GCA_017353855.1 Alphaproteobacteria bacterium | reverse complement strand
CGTTCGATGCTGCACGGCTTGACATCGGGAGCCGTGGCTGGTGCCTGATACGATGGCGCAGCGATTGGCCGGCAAAGTTGCGCTGCTGACCGTCGCCGCCGACGGCATTGGGCTTGCCGCCGCTCGGTGGCTTGCCGAGGAGGGATGCTGCGTGCTCCTTGCCGACATCGATGACGCGACCGAACTCAACGATCGCAAGGTCACGGCGGAAATCGCCGTATTGCCGATCCGCATGAGTGCAATCGGCTCGTTCCAGCCGCGCTCTCGCGCTGGGGGCGTATCGATATCCTCGACTATAACACCGGCTATCATGGCCCGCGCGCTGCCTTCCTCGAGCTCCCAGGCGCGGAGTGGGGACGGATTTTCGCAGCCAACCTGTTGGCTGCCGCCCGGCTCGCCCGCGCCGCAGCGGCCGCCATGGTCACGCGCGGAACCGGATCGAATTATCAATGGCGGCAGAGTCCAGGCCTCGCTGCCGCTGCTGACCGATTTGGCCGATGTGTCGAGAATGGACGACGTCGCTATGCTGACGCGGGCGGTTGCGCCAGACGTCTCGCCTTCTGGGATCCCGGTGAATGCGGTGGTGCGGGATGAGGTCGCCATCGCCCCCACGCGAGCCACGATCGCGGATACTCCGATCACCGCCCCCGCCGATAGCGGCGAGCCGAACGTCGCGCTGTTGCGGTGGACCGGACGTGCCGAGGAGTTCGACGCCGCTATCGCGTTTCTGGCCGCTAATGACGCCGCCTTCGTTACCGGCGCGATGCTTTCCGTCGACGCCGCACGCCGGCTTCCTGACCCCTTCGGCGGGACCCTATGCGACTATTCCATCGGGGTCTCCGGCTAATGGCGCGAATCTCGCTCAGGCACGTTGAGAAGCGCTATGGGGAAGTTCCCGTCCTCTTCGACTGCAATCTCGAGATCGCCAACCACGAATTCGTGGTCCTCGTCGGGCCCTCTGGCTCGGGCAAGACGACGCTGCTCCGACTCATCGCCGGCCTCGAGTTCTTGAGCAAGGGGGAGATCTATTTCGACGACACCTGCGTCAATGACATCGACGTGAGCGACCGCGACGTCGCCATGGTGTTCCAGAACTACGGGCTCTATCCGCACATGACCGTTTACAACAACATGGCGTTCGGCCTGAGGCGACGGCGGATGCCGGCTGCGCAGATCGACAAACGCGTGCGCGAGACGGCGCGGATGCTCAATATGGAGCCCTTTCTCAGCCGCCTGCCGAAGCAACTCTCGGGCGGGCAACGCCAGCGAGTGGCGCTCGGCCGCGCCATCGTGCGCGACCCGGCAGTCTTCCTTCTCGATGAGCCTTTGTCGAACCTCGACGCGCATCTGCGTGTGCGGATGCGTGCGGAGATCCTGAAGGTGCATCGCGCGGTAACGGCAACTGCCATCTATGTGACGCACGACCAGGTGGAAGCCATGACCATGGGCGACCGCATCGTGGTGATGAATGAGGGCCGCATCCACCAGGTTGGCACGCCGGACGAGCTCTATGACCGTCCGGTCGATACCTTCGTCGCCGCGTTCATCGGCACGCCGCCCATAGGCTTTCTCACGGTAGAGGCACGCGACGCGGACGGGCGGGTCGAGCTCGCCAACGCGGCGGCGCGCATCACCCTTTCCTCTGCCCAGTCGGCGACGCTGAAGGCGGCCGCCACGACCCACGTGACGGTCGGCATCCGTCCGGAGCGCTTGGCGCTCGGCGAGTCGAACGACAAGGCGAATGCCGGTGTCGTAATCCGCGGCACGGCCGAGATCGTCGAGGTGCTCGGCGCGGAGCAGTACGTCCACGTCGCGGTCAACGGCGAGTCCGTGACCGCAAAGGTTTCGCGCGACCGTCCAGTCCGGGCCGGCGAGGCGCTGAGCCTTATTGCCGACACACGCAACCTGCACGTGTTCGACTGTGAGACGGGCAAGGCACTGCGATAAAGCATGCGCAGGTGGGAGTGCCGCGTCCGAAATAGCGCCTGCTCGTAAAATGGTGGGAAGTATTCGGTTCGTGTTTACTTGAGCATCGCATCGGCAGACGTGGTCCAAACCGGCTTGCGCCAGCTCCACCCCTGCGGGTGTCGGGGCCTGCTTAACCCTCGCGCTGAGCTGGAGCGTGGCGCCGACACAGCCGCTGACGATCGTGCATTACGACGCGAGGAGTGCGGGCGCAGCAGCCTCGATGTCATGTCATGCCCGGCCCCTACTGGGAGAAAGGACAACAGGATCCCGTTCTCACCATCAACGGGGAAGGGTCGACACCAAGCATTTCGCGAAGCGTTTCGGCACCGGCGGTGCCCGGTGCCGCTTGCGAGTAAAAAAACCGACGGGCAAGCAGGCCTATGCGATCGCGCTGGCCGATCACCGGCCGATGGCCAGGGCCGGATTGTAGGAGATCTGCGCGCTCGCGCAAGGCGAGAGGGTCCGCACGAATTGTGTCCCGAGCTTCATAATCGTATGCCGTCATCCTGAACCCGACCTCTGGGCGGTATGGCTCGGCGAGGCGCCCTCCGACCTGCCGCAGTTCAAATCGCTACTGGCGCCCTACCTTCGACAAAATGATCTGCTGGCCGGCACATCCTTCGCGATGGCCTGGAGGTGGTCACCACGGATGACAGTTCCTGACCGACTATGCGAGAAGCGAAGGGTTCACATGTTACTCAAACATCTCGGCCGTGCCTGGTGTCGGAACAGCAGACGCGGACTACGGCTTGGAGAGGTGCTGCTTCAGCCGCTTGATCTCATCCGGGGACCAGTTGCGAACGTCCGTTACTTCGATCCACGCGTCGATGTAATGCGCCGGGGCGTAGACATGGCCGTGGCCGATCGGCGCGCTGGTGGCCATGAACATGTCCAGCATCAGCTGAAAGAGGGTTACAACCGGGTACCAGCGCAATTGCGGCGACACGTCCGGGCCGCGCGGCGGCCGCATCCAGTCTGGCTCGCGATAAAGGCTGCGATAGTCGAAAAAGGTCGCGGGATCGCTCGCATATTGAAGGTAGACGACCCGCATCCTCCCCCACGCAGCGTTCGGACCTGGGGGCTCGGCAGCCTCTCCGTACTGGTTCATGAACCGCACGAACGATCCATCGCGAAAGCGCGGAAGCCAAGCGGGCGATCCGGGATTGCGATGGTCAGTGAGCCAGCGCCAGAGCCTGCTCGAATAGGGCGGCCCGCTCCAGAGTGCGCCGTCGAATGGGTCGCCCATCACTTCGATCAGGTCCGTCGATCGTTCGGAATTCTTGGCGCCAAGGCTGATTCCCTGCAGATAAAGCCTTGGCCGGCTGTCCTTGGGAAGCGTGATCCAGAATCCGTAGATCTCCTTGAAGAGGGCGCGTGCGGCGTCGGCGCTGTAGCCCGGGTCCACGAGTAAGTACAGCCAACTGGCGAGATAGGAATATTGCAGGGCAACGCTCGCGACGTCCCCGTCGTGCAGATATTCGACGCTGTCGAGCGCCGCCGGGTCAACCCAGCCCGTTCCGGTCGGCGTCACCACAATAAGCACGGATCGCTGGAAACCGCCGACGCGCTTCAATTCTTCCAGTGCCAACCTGGCGCGCGCTTCCGGAGTGTCGCCCGATCGCAGCCCGGCATAGACGCGCACTGGCGCAAGCGCTGGCCTGCCGGAAAAAGCGCTTATCTCTTCGCGGGTCGGCCCCGAGGTGATGAACTCCCGTCCCGCCCGTCCGAGCTTGTCCCAGGCGAGCAGCGAGGCGCTACTCCCTGCCTTGCGAGGATTCGTCGGTGGCGCAGTCTTCGGTTCGATCAGCGCGTCGTATTCCTGGAAGGACGCTTCCGCAACGCGCAGGAAGGCGCGGAAGAGAACCCCATTGATGACCAGCCAGAACAGCGCTACCGCCGCGACGGCGCCGATAACCCTGGACATCCGCCCCGGCAGGAACCGGTTGACTCTTGTCGACACGAAGCGGAGCGTCAATCGGAAGAGCCGTGCGAGTGCAATCAGGATTGCGAAAACCGTCAGCGCAATCAGAAGAACTTCAATTGGGTGCGCCGTGTCGACCGGCTCGAGTCCCATCAACTCACGGATCGAGTTCTGCCATTCTGCCGCCTGCCAGAGCGAGATGACCGAAACGATCGCGCAACCGGTCGTGGCGGCGAGCTTGGCAAGACGCGGGAAGCGGCCATTGAGCGGCACGAGCTCCATGTAGACCCACAGCCAAGCACCGAATACGCCAATCCCGTATCCAGCCGCCAGAGAGCATCCCGAAAGCACGCCCTGCGTCAAAAACGTCCGCGGCAACAACGTCGGCGTCAGAGAGGCAGCGAAAAAGAGCGTTCCAAGGAGAACGCCGCTGGTAGAGAATGAATGCCATAATCC
>JAFMSA010000462.1 GCA_017353855.1 Alphaproteobacteria bacterium | reverse complement strand
CCCAATCAATTACAGCACGCACGCAAGCCGAGCGGCGGAGATCACGGTGGACAATGATCCAGTATTCGGCAGCAATTTCTGGGATCGGTGCGGTCAGTCGTTCAAGCAGAGGATGGCCGTCGCCCACATAACAGGGCAGTACACCGCGCCCGGTACCGGCGCGGATCGCCTCCAAATGCATCAACATCGACGATGCACGTAGCGTCACGGAGCTCCGCGTTCTTTCCACCTGCCGCTGGACCCAACGTGCAGGCGCATAGTGCGCCTGCTCGTCGGTATAGGTGACCCACGCCAAGGCATCGGCGCCGCGACGACGGTAGACGGCGCAGGCGAAAGAACCCGCTTTGGAAATGTAGAAGTCTCCGCCTTCCGGTGGCTCGTGGCGCAACGCCATATCGGCTTGACGTCGCACGAGGTTCGCCGTCTGGCGCAGCTCGTCGACCAGTTCCAACGTGATGCCGCGCGGCAAGGTCGTCGTTATCGCATCCGACAGGCAGCGAGCAAGAAACCCGGCGGCGCACTCGCCGGTCGATACCCGCACTGTGCCGCTCAACACCGGCGAGGCAGCCGCACTCCGCCGCTCCAACGTTAGCACTGCATCCTCGATGCTCTCGGCCGCCGAGATCAACTGCTCGCCGGCGGCGTTGAGGCGCAGCCCCTCGGGCAGGCGGTCGAACAAGGCCGGCCCGCCAAAACTTGCCTCGAACGCGGCCAAACGGCGGGCGATCGTCGGTTGGCTCAGCCCGAGCGCGCGTCCGGCTGCGCGCATCGACCCTTCGCGAGCGACAGCGAGGAACACCCGAACATCGTTCCAGTCCATGTCGCTGCGACTCGAACCTTGTACACGACGCGCGGGCTTATGCGTTTCGCCCACCGGAACCGCTAATGCGTCGAAAGAAGCAGCCATGCCACACTCCCTCATTTCGCTCACGACCACTCGTACCAACAATCGGGGTGCCACGAAAACGTTCCGCGCAGCTTCAAAAACAGGGATCACCGCAAAAAAGCCGTAGCTGCTATGTTTCCGAACACGCCACCATTCGGAAAGGGCGGCCGCGTTCGGCGAAAGGAGCGGAAATGGCAAGCGAAACGCCCAGCGTCATCGATCTCGACGCGGAACTTGCGAAGCTGACATTGTTTCGACGAACCCCGCACTCAACGAGGGAAGAGACAAAAGGAAGCATCGCGCGATTGGCTTCCTATCGCGACGGGCTGCTTTTGGGGCTCAAATCCGCGGGAACCGACCATTGGGAGCGCCATCTCACCGGTGACGAGCTGATTCATGTCCTCGACGGGTCGACGACGCTGGAAATCGTCTGCGACGACGGGCCGCCTAAGTCTTTTACGCTCGGCGCCGGAATGATCGCCGTCATTCCCCAGGGCGCATGGCACCGCAGCCGTTCTGAGGGCAATACGCACCTCGGCCTGACGCCCTTCCCGGGCGAGCATGTCGAGCGGGATGTCGACGACCCTCGGCGAGAGCGCAAGCCCGAGGGGAAAACCGAAAGCAGAGCGCCCGACATCGTCGACCTCAACGCCGAGGTCGCGAAGCTGACGATGTTTCAGCGCCGGACCCCGCGATCGACTATGGCCGATCGACAGGGGAGCGCCGTTCGATTGGCCTCGTACCGTGACGGCGCCGTCACCGCCACGAAGTTCGCGGGGAAAGGTCATTGGGAACGGCACATTGCCGACGAGCTGATCCACATCCTCGAAGGCATGGCGACGCTGGACCTCGCGGGCGAGGATGGGCCGCAATCCCTCGCGCTCCGCGCGGGAATGGTGACTGTCATCCCGCAACGGACGTGGCACCGGTTTCGCTCTGCAGAGGGCGTGACGCTGATGACCGCGACGCCCTTTCCCAGCGAGACGATCGAGAACGATATCGACGACCCTCGACATCGAACGCCTGCTTAGCCTCGGCACTCAGGCTTCCTCGTCAGTCGGTCGATAGGTCAGCCGCCTTCTTCGATGGCCTCGGCTACGAGCAGCGCGCGTTCCATATCGGTCGTCCACCTGCTGTTGTAGCGGAAGCCCAACTCGGAGGCATGGCGTGACAGATGCGCTTCGCTGACATGATGGTAGTAGAGGGGGAGCCGGTTTCAGCAGCTAAATTACGATCCGCTCGACCCCGTCGAGGCTGACCTCGTCGCGCCGGAGATCGTAGAGCTGTGTCGTGCGGGTCGATGCATGGTTCGCCATCGCCGCGTCCTTCTCCAGCGTGCCGCCGACGAAATAAGCAGTGATGCCGGTGGCCCGGGAGCTGCGGTTGCCCAGTTTGGTTTTGATGCCAGCCGCCGCGGCGCGACGACGGATCATCGCGTAGGCGTTCGCCTGCGGCAGCACGGTCCGCGTCAGCTTGCCGGTGCCGCGGATCTACTTCCGCATGGAAACGCGCTCGGGCAGCGCCCGGCCGCTCAGGGAGTTCGCTTTCGACATCCGTAAGATGGTCGAAACGCGACCGTTGTGTTCGCACGCGATGCGGCTGACTGCGTTGCACGCCTTCGTCCACGCTTCGATGGTCCGGCGCGCCGCCGCGAGCGGCACGCCGAGCCTCAGTCCGGCGCGTCGGAACAATGGAGAAGACTTTCGTTTCGACGGAGTTTTCTGGAGCTACGAGCTCACGGCCGACCGGCCTTCCCTCGCCAGGAAGATAACGGTCCCCAGCCGGAGATCCTGATGGTAAATTTGGATGTGGTGCCCGTATCCACATCGGGCCGTCCAAGGGAGGGTACTGTCATGCCCAAATATTTGATCGCCGCATCCTACACGGGCGAAGGTCTGCAGGGCTTACGAAAGGACAAAGCCGTGGCTCGAAGACAGGCAATAACTACCGCCATCGAGAGCCTTGGGGGCAGGCTCGAATGCGAATACTTCGCGCTTGGCGAGCACGATGTGTACCTGATCGCGGATCTGCCGGACACCGTCAGCGCCGCCGCACTGGGTATCGCGACTTCGGCGACGGGGCTGGTGCGCACCCATACGACCGCGTTGATGACCGCCGAAGAGGTGGACCGCGCACTCGGAAAGGCGGTCAATTACCGCGCGCCCGGGAGGTGAGGGTGCGGTCTGCCCTCAAAACGCCGCGCCCGACTGCAGCCAGTGCCGCACGATCTCCTCGCCGGTCGCGAACCAGACACGGTCGTGCGAGCGGATGTATTGGAGTGCCGAGTCGAGGCCGGCGATGCGGTGAGGGACCCCGATCAGGTAGGGGTGCAGGCAGACCGCCATAACCCGGCCGGATTGTGCGCCCTCGCGATAGAGCGTGTCGAACTGGCGCCGGATCATTTTTTCGAACTCGTCTATCGTGCCGTTGCGGTACTGGAAATGGGGCGCGTCGTTAATTTCGTATGAATACGGGATAGAGACCAGCCGCTTGCTGCCGATATTCATAAAATAGGGCTGGTCATCGTTGACCCAGTCGGCGACGTAAAGGCAGCCCTCTTCGGCGAGGAAATCGAGCGTATGCCAAGTCTCGGCAAGACCGGCGCCGAGCCATCCGACGGGTTTGCGCCCGGTCGCCTCGGCGATGCGGGCGAGGGTGTGAGCGATCGTCTGGCGCTCTTCCTCGCGGCTCAGCTGGTCGAGCCAGATGCTGTTCGTACGGTTGTGCCCGAGGATCTCCCAGCCGAGCTCGACCGCCGCCCGGACGATCTGCGGATGGTGATCGCAGATGTCGCTGTTGAGGGTCGGGCTGGCGCGGACGCCGTGTTTGCTCAGGACATCCATGAGCCGCCAGATGCCGACCCGGTTGCCGTAGTCGCGCTGTGCCCAGGCGCGCACCGAAGGCGGGTTGCCGATGGGCGCGCCGGGATGAGGGGCGATCCCGCGGGTCAGCGGGAAGAATTCGATGTTGGGAATGACCCAGACCGCCAGCCGGGCGCCGTTAGGCCATTCGAGCTTGGGCCGGGCATTGATCGGAGTGTAAGGAAACGGACCGTAATCGTGCGCTTGCATGGCGTTTAGCTCCTTTGAGCGCTGGTGCTTTCACGCATTCCGACGGCGCGGCAGCCGAACGCTCGCGCGGCTGCCGTGTTCTCCGGGCCGCGACACCCCCTTACTCGCGTGAGCAACGGTGTTCTCGGGCGTGCCTGAAGTCCGCCGTTTCGGCATCGAGCACAGCCAGGCAGATCGGCGATCCCGGGTTTGCCGCTTAGCTCGGAATTCTGTCGCGTCCAATCCGCCCGCATCCGATAAAACATGACAGATGTACGGGTACGAAGCTGCACCAAAACTGGACTTTGTCGCGATGATGGATCGGCGAAGATGCTGCGATCTGTGATGACCAAGTGGCAGCGCTTCGAGGCGCTGACCGCGGGCGAGCTCTACGCTCTCCTGCGGTTCCGTCA
>JAFMSA010000461.1 GCA_017353855.1 Alphaproteobacteria bacterium | reverse complement strand
TCGGGGCGCCGGCGGCAATCCTCAATGCCGTCTCGGATGCGCTGGCGCCGTTTGGCGTCGGTGTCTTCGAGATGCCAATCACGCCGCAGCGGATCCTGCAATTATTGCGCGAGGCGGGGTATGAAGCGAAATGAGCGATAAATACGACGTCACTTTCAGCGTGAACGGTGATCAGCGCACGATCCACGTCGAGGCGCGGCGCAGTTTGGCGGACGCGCTGCGTGAGGATTGCGGCCTCACCGGAACGCACCTGGGCTGCGAGCACGGCGTTTGCGGCGCCTGCACGGTTCTGGTCGACGACAACCCGGTGCGCTCTTGTCTCATGTTCGCAGTGCAAGCAGAGGGTGCCAGAGTGCGCACAGTCGAGGGGCTCGCCCATGGCGACAAGCTTCATCCGCTGCAGCAGGCGTTCTGGGACCATCACGGCTTGCAATGCGGCTTCTGCACGCCGGGATTCTTGATGCTGGCCGTCGGCATCCTGGAGCGCGACCCCGACATCAGCGAAGCCGCTCTGCGGGAGGGGCTGTCATCGAATTTATGCCGCTGCACCGGCTATCAGAACATCATGAAATCGGTGCTCGCCGCAGCCACTGAAATGCGCAAATGGGCCTGATCGGCCGATCGGTGAGGCGTGTCGAGGATCGGCCGCTGCTGACCGGCAGCGGCCGATTTGTTGCCGATATCGCGATGCCGGACATGCTTTATATGCGGGTGGTGCGTTCGCCGGTAGCGTTTGGTCGCCTGACCGGCCTACGGGCTGCCGAAGCGCTCGCGCATCCCGGTACGGTCGCTGTCTGGACTGCCAAAGACGTCGCCGATATTCCCCCGATCGGCTTTCGCATGACGTCGGTGCCGGGAGTGGAGCCTTATCGCCAGCCGGTCTTGGCGGATGAATACGTGCGCTATGTCGGCGAACCGGTCGCGGTGGTGTTCGCCGCCGACCCCTACTTGGCCGAGGACATCGCCGAACTCGTCGCGCCGGCGGTCGAGCCGCTGGCGCCGTGTCTCGATCCGACCGCACCGCCGGGCGAATTCGCGCCGGGACGCAGCACCGAAGCCGCTGTGATAACAAAAGCCTACGGCGATCTCGACACCGCCTTTGCACGAGCGCATGCGGTCATCGAGCTGGAGCTGACCGTCGGCCGGCATAGCGGCGTGCCGCTCGAAACCAGAGGCGCGATCGCCGTGCCGGGAACGCCCGGCGGCACCCTTCGGTTGTACGGAGCCGCCAAGGTGCCCCATTACAACCGGCAGGCGCTCGCCGCGATGCTCGGGCTGCCGCTCGACCGCATCCACCTGCACGAAGGTCACGTGGGCGGCGGCTTCGGCATTCGCGGCGAGCTTTATCCCGAGGACGTTCTGACCTGCGCGGCAGCGCTGCGGCTCCAACGGCCGATCAAGTGGATCGAGGACCGTTATGAGCATCTGCTGGCGGCGAACCAGTCTCGAGGTTCGGTCCATCGGGTGCGCGCAGCGACCGACAAGCGCGGCTTCATTTTGGGTCTCGACGACGAATTCTGGTTCGATCAGGGAGGCTACCTCCGGACGCACGGCGTCGCCGTCACCGAACTCACTTGCGCGATGTTGCCCGGCCCTTATCGGATCCCCGCCTACCGATCGGTCGGCCATGTGCGCCTCACCAATAAGGCGCCATGCGGCACCTACCGCGCACCCGGACGTTTCGAGGCGAGCTTCGTGCGTGAGCGGCTCGTCGACGTGATCTCCGACCGGCTCGGGCTTGATCCGATCGCGGCCCGGGGTCGAAACTTCATTGCGAAGGCGGCGATGCCGTTCCGCCGCGAATTCTCCGCTCTCGGTACTGACGTCGTTTACGATACCGGCGACTATGCAGGCCTGCTCGACGAATTCCTGAACCGCGTTAAATGGGCGACCTCACGCGCCGATGCGGTCCGGCGTCGGCAAGCGGGCGAGCTAGTCGGACTGGGGCTTGGCTTTTTTGTTGAGAAAAGTGGGCTCGGCCCGTTTGACGATGCCCGCATTACTCTCGGCGCAGACGGGACGATCGAGGTGATCACCGGT
The DNA here is from genome assembly GCA_017353855.1 of Alphaproteobacteria bacterium. Classification (GTDB taxonomy): domain Bacteria; phylum Pseudomonadota; class Alphaproteobacteria; order ATCC43930; family CGMCC-115725; genus AP-15. The sequence continues at coordinate 2,311 of JAFMSA010000461.1, read as the reverse complement.
GCCGCCTCGCTCGGTCAGGGGGTCGAGACGGTGATGGCGCAGGTCTGCGCCGACGGGCTCGGTACCGGTCTCGACCGCATCCGGGTCATCCACGGCCAGACTGATCGCATTGCACGGGGTATGGGTGCCTTCGCCTCGCGCGTCACCGTGATGACTGGCGCTGCAGTGGCAAACGCCGCCGCAAAGCTGCGCGGGGAACTACTGAGCGTGGCGGGGCAATTGCTGCAGACCACCCCCGAGTGTCTTGACATTTCCGGCGATCGCGTAGTGCTGGGCGACGCGATCGCCGGACCCTCTCTCGATCTGGGTGCAATCGCGCGCAGCGCCGGCGGAGTGCTTACGGCCGAGGCTACCTTCACGACCGAGCACATGACCTATCCCTACGGCGTGCATCTTGCTCAGGTGAGGATCGAGCGCGACAGCAGGGCGATCGTGGTCGAGCGCTTTGTCGTCGGTTACGATATCGGCCGCGCGGTCAACCCGATGCTGGTCGAGGGGCAGATCGTTGGCGGCGCCGCGCAAGGCATCGGTGCCGCGCTGCTGGAAGAATTTGTGTATGACGGCTCTGGGCAGCCGCATTCGGTGAGCTTAGCCGATTACTTGATGCCGACCATTGCCGAGATCCCTGACATTGAAGTGGTCCTCTTCGAAGATGCGCCGACACGGCTCAATCCGCTCGGCGTCAAAGGAGCGGGCGAAGCCGGTATCGCCGCGGCGGGTGCTGCGATCGCTGCCGCAGTCGATGATGCGCTGGGCCAAGTCGGCGCGGTCCGGCAGTTGCCGATCACACCGAACCGCCTCCACGCGCTGGAGGCCGAGTGTGCGATCGCCGAACGCTAAGGCCGTCTCGATTCAGTTTAGCGGTCGCGGAAGCGATCCATTAGCGGTTTCTGCTGTCCGCCGTCGATCTCGATCATCGTGCCGTTGACGAAATGCGCCAAATCAGAAGCAAGGTAGGTGACGAGGTTCGCGACCTCCTCGCATTCGGCGATGCGCCCCAACGGAATACTCCGCGGGGCAAGCCTGTCGGCCTCCTCGCGAGGGACTTTCATGTCGCGGGCCATCGCATCGACGAGTCCGGCCCAGCGCTCGGTCCGGACCGGGCCGGGGTTGACCGCCACAAAGCTGATATTGTCTTTGCCGTACTGCGCAGCAAGCGAGAGCGTCAGGTTCTGCCCGGCTGCATTGGCGGCGCCGGGCGCGATCTCCCAGTACGATGGCTTGACCCCGTCATTGCCGATCAGGTTGACGACGCGCCCGCGTCCCTGTTTCTGCATGATCGGCAATACGTGTCTAAGGCACCGCACATAACCCATGAACTTGAGCTGCAACGACTGCGCCCAATGCTCTTCGGTCAGGAACTCGAGAATTCCACCCGGCGACGAGCCGGCATTGTTGACGAGTATGTCGACCCGCCCAAGCGCAGCGTGAGCCTCGTTCACAAAAGCTTCGGCGTCGACGGGCTTCGTCAGGTCAGCCGGTATCGCCACGATTTTGCGGTTCGTCTCGCGGGCAATTTGGCCCGCCGCTGCTTCCAACGGCTCTTTGCGGCGGGCGCAGATCGCGACATCGACGCCTTCGCGAGCCAACGCCAGAGCGATCGCCCTGCCGATACCGGCACTCGCTCCGGTCACGAATGCTGCCTTCCCGTTCATCTGGAGATCCATGAGGACTACCGTAACTCAGAAAGCGCGATGAGGAGCCGTTAGGGTCCGCCCGCGACCGCACTCGTGTCAATCGATAGCTTGGACCGGACCGGCCCTTTCCCTCTCGGGTTGAGCCAGACCTTCGAGAGCCGGCCAACCGCTATCAACCCTGCACGAGGGGTTCGGATCAACAAGAATTATTCCGCCCGCAGAACACGCTGATGTAACGGCGCCATTACCCAGCCAGAGCGCCAGAGCGCTTCCCGGCATGTCTACTGGGGGTCATGCGGTCACGATTGGATCGACCGAGCAACTGCCGATGACCTGTGCAGCAACAGCCGAGCTCGGCCGCGTCGCCGATGATCAGCGCCCGCCAATGCGTTGCCGCACGATGGTGGCCTCGGCGATCGGGAATTCTTCGAGCTGTTCCATTTCACGATCTTTGGCGATCTCGCCCTTGCGAGTTCCCGGACACGCTGCCTTCGCGCCGAGTTCGTCATGCTCCCGGCTGGCACAGGCGTCTATGGCGGCCGCGTAGGCCGACCTGCGGCGTCGGCGCGCGAATGGGGGATAGGCCTCGGGGTAGACAACCCGCAAGATACCGTTCGCCTGCGTGCCAGCAAGCGCGGCACAAGGAACAACCGGCTCGCCTTTGCTTCAGAGTA
>JAFMSA010000460.1 GCA_017353855.1 Alphaproteobacteria bacterium | reverse complement strand
TACCCGCGAGATCGAACACCAAACCGCCGAGAAACCTCCCGATCGCCGAGCCCAGGCCGAGTATGATGAGGCAACCTCCATAGATCTCGCCGAACGCGCGCTGTCCGATGTAGCGGGAAACGAGAAAGGCGATCAGGTCGATTTCAGTGCCGAGGCCGAGCCCCAACAAGATCACACCGATCGTCGGCAGGACGCCCGAAGCGCTGGCGAGCAGCACGAGCCCGGCGATCGGCGCAAGGAAGAAAAGTGTCGCCACGAAGGGGGCGAAGAGGCGATCGACCAGATAGCTGGCAAGCAGCCGCCCGGTCATTGTCGCCAGGCCGAACATACCCATTGTGGCAGCCGCCGCCGCGACCGAGACACCGTGATCGGTCAGCAACGGCACGACATGCGCCACGGCTCCGTTGATCGCGATTGCGACGCAGAAGAAGGCCGCACCCATGACCCAGAGGCGGGGAGTGCCGGTCGCCACACGCGATGTCAGACCCGAAAGATCGGCTCCGGCGGCCTCGGCGCTGCGCTCTCCTTCGCCCGGCCGCGGCTCCCGTATCCACAGCGCGACTGCCGGAAAGGCGACCGCCAGTGTCAAGAGCCCGAGGATGGGGTACGCGCCGCGCCAGCCCACCCGATCGATCAGCAATTGGGCCAGTTGGGGCATCACGAAACCGCCCAACCCGATGCCGGACATTGCGGCTCCCAGCGCCAGTCCCCGCCGCCGGTCGAACCATGCTGTGATCGCCTTGGCGTAGCCGATGGGTCCCTGGATCGCGCCGGCCGCCTCGGTGAGCGCAAACAACACCGTGAAGATCCCCAACGACGCGGGGCTAAAACCCAACAAGCACATCAACAGCGCGTAGAGCATGAGCCCGGGCAGTGCCACGGCGCGAATGCCCCAACGCTCCATCAAACGGTCGAAGACCGGAACCATCAGCGAGGAACAGATGCCGCCGACCGCCAAAGCAAAGGAGGCGGTGCCGCGCTGCCATCCCATATCGGCCATGATCGGTTTTAGGAAGACGCCGAAGGTGAAGGCCAGCACCGGCCCATTGCAGACGAACAGTCCGATGACGGCCCCGACGACGACCCACCACGGGTTGCTGAAACTGAGCCGCATCCGTCTGATCCCCTCGCTGGCCCCGCCAGTCACTCCCTCTCAGGGCAGTAGCCCGGCTGCACGCTCCCGTCACCGGTGTGAACGGAGTAGCGTGTTCGCCTTCTTTGGTAAAAAATAGGGGGATCGTGGGCTCAGAAGTCCCTCCCGACATCGCCGCGATGAATAGCGAGGGCGCGCCTGCCAAACTCGAACGGACCCTGCCGCGTCCCGAAGGCAGTCAGGCCAGCAAGGCCGCCATCACTCGGTCGCGGGTCATCGGCAGGTCGCGAATCCGCGCGCCGAGGGCATGCGCGACGGCGTTGCCGATCGCGGCGACGGTGGGGCCGCCGCTTGCCTCGCCGACCCCGAGCGCAGGGCGCTCTTCGGTGGGGCCGACAAGCTCGACGATTACCTCGGGCACCTCGCGGAAACGCAGTACCGGATAGCCTTCCCAGTCGCGCGAGCTGATACCGGCGCCATCGAGCCGGACTCCTTCTTTAAGAGCCCAGCTCGCGGCCTGGATGATGCCGCCTTCGAGCTGGTTGATCACACCGTCGGGGTTGATGACGAGCCCGGCATCGGCCGCGCAGCACACGCGAATGACGCGAACGCTCTGCTCGACCTCGACTTCGGCGACGACCGCCGCATAGGCGGCGAGGTTCTTGTATCGGGCGAAGCCGATGCCGCGGCCGCGTCCCGACCCGGGCGGCAGTCCCGCTTTCCAAGCTGACAGGCGCGCGGCGCGCTCGACGACCGCGCGTGCCCGCGCGTCCGACATAACCGACAGCCGGTAGGCGACCGGGTCCTCGCCGGCGCGCTCAGCGAGCTCGTCCATGAACGACTCGATCGCGAAGACATTGAGCGTTGCGCCGAGCCCCCGCAAGGATGAGGTCCGCACCGGTGTGTCGGGTATCAGGTGATGAAGGATCCGTTTTGCGGCGAAGTCGTAGTGCGGCTCGCCGTTACGGGTGCCAGCCCCCGGCGGGTGGCCCGACTCCGAAGCCGGCGGCGCTGGTGGCGGGTTCGGCAAGGCTTCCGCGGCGAGCAGATTGCCTCCGCTGCCGGGACGGCTCGAATGCCGGCCGCTCCAGATCTCGGTGGTCCAGTCGACCGGGTGTTGCGAGACGTCGAGCGCTGCACGTACCGTCACGACCATCGCCGGGCTGACGGGCTCGAAGCCGAATTCCTCCTCGCGGCGCCAGCGCACCCGCACCGGCTTCCCCGGCATGCGAAGCGCAATCACTGCGGCGTCCGCCGCGGCATCGTCGGCGCCGTTGTGGCCGTAGCACCCGGGCCCCTGCACATGCTTGACGGAAATTGCCGCGGGATCGAGCTTCAGTGTCCGCGCCAACCCGTCGCGCAGCGGGTACACCCCTTGCGAATGAGTCCACACCGTGAGCCGCCCGTCTCGGTAGAGAGCCAGCCCGCAGGACGGCGCAACGGAGGCATGGGCGATATGCATCCTTGTGAACGTCGCCTCGTATCGGCTCACGCCCGGGGTCGGCCGGGGCTCAGGCGGGCCGATCGTCCTGTCGATCGACGGCTGCTGTAAGAGCCACCGCGCCTCCTCCTGGAACGGGCTGATCGCGTCTGCCCCTTCCCAGGCGACGTGATCGGATGCGGCGGCGGCGGCGGCTTCGACGATCGTTTCATCCGCGCCGAGGACCGCCAGAAAATTGCCGTCGCGAATGAGCTCGATCGTCCCCTTTGCCGCGCGCCGGAGCGCCACCTCGTCAACCGACTTGATCCTGGCTCCGCGGCGCGGCTGGCGGACCACACGGGCATGCACAAGGCCGTCCGGGGCCATGTCATGGATAAAGGCCGCTTCGCCGAACACCTTGGCGGCGAGATCGACTCGCGGCGCGTTTTGCCCGACGATCCGATAGCCCCCCACACCCTTGGCCGGCAGCAGGCCGGTAGCGTGGCGCCGCAGGTCGACAGCAGCCGCCAGCGACCAGTAATCATGGCCGGTCACCTCGCCGCGGTAGATGATCGCGCCGTCGCGGACCGACAGATCTGGCCGGGAATAGCCAAAACTCGCCGCGGCATGGTCGAGGAACAACGCGCGCACCTCGGCGCATGCCGTGCGCAACGCGACGCCGCCGAATTGGATCGATTGGCTGCCTGCGGTGTAGCCCTCGTTCGGGGTCAGGTCGGTGTCCCCGCTCTGCAGCACGATACGGTGGGATGCCACGTCCAGCTCTTCGGCGGCAATCTGCAGCATCGCAGTCAGCACCCCCTGGCCGATCTCGACCCGGCCGGTCGAAACCCTCACACAGCCCGGCGAGGGGAATCCGACCCACTGGTCGAGGCGCGGGTTGCCGGCCAGCAACGGCGGCAGGGCCGGTTCGGCGCTCATCGCGAGCCCTGCGCGCGCAGCAGTGCGGCCGCACGTTCGACGGCGCGCAGGATCCGGATATGGCTGCCGCAGCGGCATATGTTGTCGTCCAACGCGGCGGCAATCTGCGCTCGCGACGGCGACAGGTTCCGGTCCAAAAGCGCTTTCGCCGAGATCACGATCCCCGGCAGGCAGTAGCCGCATTGACCCGCCTGCTCGTCGAGAAACGCCTGCTGCAACGGGTGCGGCCGTTCCCGCGTACCCAGGCCCTCGATCGTCACGATCTCTTTGCCGGCCACTGTCGAAAGGAGCTTTCCGCAGGATTTCTCGGGCCTACCGTCGATCAGCACCATGCAACAGCCGCATTGCTCAAGCCCGCAGCCGAATTTGGTCCCCATCAGGCCGAGATGATTGCGCAACACGTCGAGCAGTGGCGTGATCGGGTCCGCCGACACGCTGAGCGCGCTGCCGTTCACGATCAAAGCGGTTGGGTGCATCTCTTTTCTCTCATCGATATCGGAACCCACAATACCAGATTGACCGGATGAACGGCTCCTTGCTTGCGGTCGCCGGCGGGGCTTAGTTTGATCGCGATCGCCTGCCTCACCCCCCGGCGAACAAGGAAACGTCCGATGATCTGCGATGTCCACGCGCATTACATCCCAAAGAACTTCAGCGACTTCATGGGAACCGCTTCCCGACACGCGCCGGCGTGCCGGTGAAGAGAGGCATTGCCCGTCATCCGGTGTCGGACTCGCCGGACGACATTCAGCATCGCCTCGAGCCGATGGACAGCGCCGGTGTGGAAAAGCAGGTGCTGTCGCCAAACCATCCGCCCTATCTTCCGGACGAGAAGGGGGCGGTGAGTGCGATCCGGATGCTCAACGACGGCTATGCCGAACCGGCACACCGCTACCCGCGG
>JAFMSA010000459.1 GCA_017353855.1 Alphaproteobacteria bacterium | reverse complement strand
GGGCCGGTGCTCGGGGCGGCGGTGCAAAGCAAATTCTCTACCTTGTCGCAGAACGGCTGGTTCTTGTCCTTGACGTTTATCGGCATGACGCTGGGCTCGCTGCTCTCCGGGTTTCTCGGCGACCGCTACGGCCGGCGCTTCACTTATCAGTTCAACCTGATGATCTTCGGTCTAGCCTCGCTCGCCGCCGCCTTCGCGCCGTCAATCGAGGTGCTGAATGCGCTCCGCTTCGTGATGGGCGTCGGTCTCGGCGCCGAGATTGTTGTCGGCTACGGCACGATGACCGAGTTTGTGCCGCCGCACACCCGCGGTCGGTGGATGGCGTTCATGGCGTTTGTCGTCGTCTCCGGGCTGCCGGCCACGGCCGTGCTCGGCTGGGCGATCGTGCCTGGCTTCGGCTGGCGGCCGCTGTTCGTAATCGCCGGCATCGGTGCGCTGATCGTCTGGTATCTGCGCAAGGCGCTGCCGGAATCACCGCGATGGCTAGAGGCTAACGGCCGCAGCGCAGAGGCCGAAGCGTTGCTTCAGCGCATCGAGAGAGAGGTCGCGGAAACGGCGCCGCTGCCCGCGCCCGCGGCGTCCCCGCCGGTGCCGCCGATCGGTCTGCGCGACCTGCTGAGCGCCGGCCTGCTACCGAGCATGGTGGTCGGCAGCGTCGTGCTGATCACGATCAACGCCTTGATTTTCGGGTTCGTGAACTGGCTGCCGACATTCTTCGTGCAGCAGGGGCTAAGCGTCACCAAGTCGCTCGGCTACACGCTGGTCATTGTCTCGGGCTCATTGATCGGGTGCGCGATCGGCGCCCTCGCTACCGACGGGCTCGGCCGCCGCAAAGTCATCATCGGCGCCTCGGTGTGGACGATTGTGTTGGGCGCGATCTATCCATTTGCGGCACAACCGGCAGCGGTGCTGGCGACCGGATTTCTGCTGATCGTCGGCATCTACGTGCTGACGGCGCTGTTGTACGGCGTCTACACTTCCGAGCTGTTTCCGACCGAGGTGCGGCTGCGCGCCAACGGCATCTGCAATATGTTCGGCCGCGGCGCGACGATAGTGACGCCGCTGATCGTCGTCGCGCTGTTCCGTGCCTACGGCGTCGGCGGCGTCCTCGCCCTCATGATCGCGCTCCTCGTCATCCAGATCGGCGTCGTCTGGGCCTGGGGCATCGAACCGGCCCGCCGCGGGCTAGAGACCCTCTTCGCCGCCCCGCGCGAGGCGACATCGGCCCGCGCTGCGCAGGTCTAGCTCTAGACCGTCGCGAGGCCGTCGACCGGGAGGGCGGCACCCGAGACGAACGAGGCGTCGTCCGACGACAGGAACAGCGTTGACGATCGCATCCGGCTTGCCGGTTCGGCGCATCGGGATCTGTCGGCGAGCGGGGCCGGATCAGCACCTCGTTGTCCGCCTTGTCCGGCGCCTGCTGCTGGTCGGGGTGCGCGACGAACACTCGCTCGTCTGCGTGGTGCTGATGTCCGGCAGACCGAGCGCGCCTGCCGCGCCGCTACCTGACCGCGCCCGTGCTGCTAATGCTCCTCGTGGTTCACGCTCGCTAGTCTCCGCGATGGCGCCGCCCGCGAACGCGCGTTTGCGAAGGAGCAGAAGCGACCAGCCACCCGGGCGCCGACGTCGCGGGATGGGCGGTACCTATCCCGCGACCTGTGCGTCGCGTCCGCTACGGCTCTCCGGCACCGCGCCGTAAGGGCGTGTGATCAGCTCGAACAGGTTGCCGTCGGGTGTGTCGAAATAGACGCCGCGCCCGCCATAGTAATGGTTAATTTCGCCCGGGCCGCTGCGGTCGTGCTCGGCGTAGTAGGTAACGCCGGTGCCGCGAATGCGAGCGAATGCCCCGTCAAATTCCTCCTCGCCGACCAGAAACGCATAGTGCTGGTGGTGCCGCTCGGGCGAATCGGCGAAATCGAGCGTGACGCCGCCGACCCGGACCGGCACGAACCGGGCCCATTGCGGCCCTGCCTCAACGCCGAGAATGTGTGCGAGAAACCGCGCCGAGGCCCATTTGTCCTTTGCCCAGATGATCGTGTGATTGAGTTCGACCGTCATGTTGTCCGTCCTCCTCCGTGACCTTCCATGCCGGGTTCTCGGGCCGGGCATCCGCAAGCGAGTGTGCGTTGATCCGACCTTCCCCGGATGCCATCTCCTCCCATGCCATTTTGCTCAGGTTTGGCCTCGATAGCCAGGGGGTGGATTGACGAAGAAGGCCGGTGATGCGGCTTAGCCATGCCCGCAGAGCGGCACCGGCGGAGTTCGGAACGCCTCGCTGTCGACCGCCGCCCAGCGCAAGCAGAGCGGTTGCCGCCTGCGGCGACCAAAGCAATGAGACCTGCACTGAGAAACAGTCGCGTCGCTGGCAGCCCGATCGATAAGATCGATAGCCGCCGAAGATCGGCGCGACGATGCTGCCGATCCGTCCGACGTCGCCGCACTAAGCGAGGGCGCTGATGCGCAGGCGCGCCGGATAGAGCTTGCCGCAGGTCTCCGACGGCACCGGTCTGGCTGCCAATGAACGTCAGCCCGGCAAGGAAGATAATCGCGAGCAGTGCGCACCGTACGGCATCCTCACCAAGGCAATCCACGCGATGAATGTGGCGCCGATTGCATAATGTGAAAGCGGGCCCCCGCTCGGTGCCAGAGGAGTCTCACCAGCGGCAAGAGCCGCCAAGTGCTGTTTGAAACCCTGGCTGCCGGTTGGGAAGAATAGGTCCCTCCGTAAAACCAAGACTGCAGACAGAACATCCGGGGTCCCTCTCAAGGCCCTGTCGTGGGTCAGAGACCGGCCTTCGTCGTGAGACCCGGAACCGTCCAGCAGAGCGTCAGCCTGCTTGGCGGTAGTTCATATCTTTTCGAAGACTGCGCAGGTGATCCGGTACTCGGCAGCGAGCCAATAGAGCCGCGCCATTGAGCGTTTCCATCTCTCGAAAGACAGGAACGGGACGGGAAATCGACAGACATGGCGCAACAGAATCCACGGGCGCTCCCGCACCGCATCGCGATAGGATTCCCCGGCACCGAGGATCGTTCCATGGAACAGACGCGCGCCAGTGAACAGCCCGGTGAGTTCGTCCAGGCCTGGCCGGTACATCGTATCGATCGGATCGCGGTGATAGGGATAGCTGTACGGGACGGTGACAAAAAGAAGGCCCCCGCTCGGTAACAGGTCGAGGCAATGCTGCGCCAGCCGCTCGGGCTCGGGCACGTGCTCGAGCAGGTTGGTGCACAGCAGCGCGTTCGGGTGCAGTACCTTCAGCCGGCGCATATCGCCGGCATCGGTCAGGTCCGCCTGCACATCGACCCCCGGCAACCTGCGGATGTCGACATGGAGAACCGCGGCGCCGCGCTCGCGCAAGGGCCGGAAAACCTGAGCGTCAACCCAAGGCTGTATTACTTCGCGTCTCGCGGCCGAGCCGCTGCCGAGGTTGAGCAGCGGCGACAATCGCTCGGCCGGGAAGAGGTCGAGAGCACAGCGGAGCCAGCGGGCCTCGGTCATGAACATCGCGCTCTCCGAGCGCGCTCGGGGAAAGTAAAACCATGCCGAAACACGCACCGAAGCGAAAGAGGAACCTGCGTGCGGCGTCGCGCGAAATGCTGATGCCGCTGGCGAGTACCCTGTGCCTGCGCTTTGCAGAGCTTATGGGGCACCCGCGCTCGTGCCGGGACGAACATTACCCCGGATGTCGGGCGGGTGAAGAAAAGCCCAGAGACCGCAACCCGGCGGCCTCCCGGGGGACGAGTTTGCGATAGAAGTGCGCACGTCTACCCTTTGCAGGCCGTGCTGTTTCGGGTTCCGTTTGCCTGGTGCTTCGTGCTTGACGGCATTCGCTACCGTCGGTAAATCCTGGCCGCGGAGCTAAATTTATACGAGCGTTGCCTGAAAAACATCGCCGCGACTTAGCGGAGCGCGGATACATAGGAAGATCAACGGGCGCAAAACTGCTATACCCATCGCTATCCGGCGGACTTTTACAGGGTTACGGGTGGATTCGTCTCGACCGTCAAGCACGACTACCGGATCAATCGCTGCTTCCCGCCGGATCTCCTTTTGGTCCCGGATCCCGCAGGCCCCCGGGCTCCAGACCATCGGTGGAGGCGCCCCGCTGAGCCTGCTTTGCCCGTTCTCTGGCCGGTGGATGCCTGCGGGGCGGGTTGCAAAGGTCGCTGGAATGCCTCTTTCTCGCAGGAGACGCGCTCGTCGAGTGGCACCGTGGCGGGATCGCCCGGATCCTCCGCGCGCTCGCGACGGTCGCCGTCCTGCCAATCTGGAGGCTCGCATCGGCGACCTGACCGCTCGGGGCGAGGTATGCGGCGGCTTGGCGCCGGGCGTGGCGGACGTCGCCGACAA
>JAFMSA010000059.1 GCA_017353855.1 Alphaproteobacteria bacterium | reverse complement strand
CCAGCGCAGCACCGCGACAATGTCGTCTTGCGGATCAACCCAGGTCAGGTTGCCGCCGGCGCCACGCGCGAAGTAGCCGGCTGCCGGGGCGCTCGGGTAGAGGCCGCGGGCGGTGTTGAGCCACCACAAATAGCCGTAATTGCGGTAGAGCGGGCTCGGATCGAGCATGCGCTCGATCCAGGCCTCCGAGAGGATGCGGCGATTGGCCCACTCACCGCGGCGCAGCAGCAACAGCCCGATCCTCGCCTGATCGCGCGCGCTGATGAAGACGCCGCCCCCCCAGTGGCCGCCGCCCGAGACGGATTGCACCCGCTCCCCGTCGAGATCGACATAGGAGTTGCGATAGCCGTGCCACTCCCAATCCGGAGAAGCGCCGATCGGGTCCATCACCAATTCGCGGAACACCTCGGCCAACGGCCGGCGCCATACCCGCAAGAGCGCGAGGCTCAGCCGGTTGACCCGCACGTCGTTGTACTCCCAGAACTCGCCGGGCGCGCGCAGATCGCGGTGGGTCCCCTTTGGCGCAGCATTCGGCCGGCCGCCGACGGCGCGGTTGCGGTCGATCAGGTCCGGCTTGTCCCACAGCACCCCTTCCCACTCCGAGGTCTGCTGCAACAGGTGATGCCAGGTGATGGCGTCATTATGCGGCGGCTCGAAGCCGCCGTCGTCGACCGTCACGCACACCTTGTCGTGCGGGTCGCCGATCAGGCCGCGATCCCAAGCCAGGCCGGCGAGGATCGCGAGGTAGCTCTTGGCGACGCTGAACGTCATGTCGACGCGCGTCGTGTCTCCCCACTCGGCGGCGATACGGCCGCCCCGCAACACGAGCCCGTTGGGCCCGCCGCGGGGCCGGACAGGTCCAAGCGTTTCGTTCCATGGCGGGCGTTCTTCAAAATCGCTGGCGACGACTTCGGCGAGGTCCCGCGACCATGGCGTCTCGTGCTCGGCGGCGTAACGGGCCGCAGCGAGCCAAGCATCGGAACTAGATCCCGCCGCGCTCGCCCAGTTACCGGGATGGGGCGACGGGAAATAAGTCATCGGCACCGTAACCTCCCGGCTGTCGGACTTGATTTTCGGATCATCGGCACAACTTCGTAAGAGCCGCGGCTGAGCCGCTGAGGACTGGCCATTTGGCGGAAAAGCTTGCTAGAGTGGCGCGCGCCACCGTTCCGAGGTCGTCGTAATGGGTTCGTTCAGCTTAATGCACTGGATTGTGGTCTTGGCCATTATCCTCATCCTGTTCGGTGCCGGGAAGCTGCCCCGCGTAATGGGCGATTTCGCGAAGGGCATCAAGGCCTTCAAGGCCGGCATGAAAGAGGAGGATGAAGAGACCGAGGAATCAGCCGCACCGGCGCAGGTCCCGCCTCCCGGCGCTGCGGCCGCTTCGGCAGCGCCAGCGGCCAGTACGGTCGATCATACTCGCGAGCACGCCAAGACCGTCTAGGTCTTTCCAGCTAGGTCTTTCCAGGTGGACGATGCCGCGCCGCCCGGCCACGTCCCACCGATCCCGAACCACCGAGTCGAAATCCGCCTGACTCCCAGCAGGGGCCGGGGCGTCTTCGCGCGCGAGGCTATCGCGTCCGGAACCGTGATCGAGGCAGCGCCGGTGATCATCCTCCCGGCCGCGCAGTGTTCGACGCTCGATCGGACCATCATCCACAACTACTATTTCCATTGGGATGGCGACCCTGACGGCGATGGCCGCGGCGCCCTCGGGCTCGGCCTCGTCACAATGTGCAATCACTCGACTCGCCCCTGCGCCAGGGTCGATCGCAACTATGCGCAGCAAACGCTGGATCTGACCTCGACCACACCCATCGAGCCCGGCCAGGAGATCACAATCGATTACGGCTGCCCCCTCTGGTTTGAGCCCTGCGAGTGACCAACAGCTCCCTCGGCCCGTTTTCGGGGAGAGGCATTTGGCTGCTTCGGGCCGGAGCGGTCGAAGGCGGCGAGGAAACGCGGCAGAAATTCTTCCATCCCGGCAGGTGACGGGGTCGCCGGCGGCGCGAGGCCGGCAACGTAACCGGCTGCGATAAAGGGTGCCACAAGCGCCGGATCGCGCGAGAGCACATGGATCGGCACCGTCCATTGCTGGTCCTCGCCTCCGACAAGCGGCGGCTGATGGTCGCCGAGCAGGATAATCAGCCCATCGCCCGGCAGATGTTCGGCGAGCCAGTCGCCGAGCACCGCAAAGTCATATCGCAGGCTTTTCAGATAGCCGGGCGCGAGCCGGGTCCAGTCGGGGGGTCGATAAATCTGCTTCCAATCGGCTGCGGGGATCGTCGTAAAGCTGCCCGCGTCGCGCCAATCGGAGAGGTAGGGCGGAACCGGTGAAAACGGAGCGTGGCTCGAAACGAGCACAATCTGCATGAATACCGGCGTGGATCCCAGAGTGGAACGGATCGCCGTCGCGCGGTCGAGCGTGAACTGGTCAGGAATATCGAACCACCCGAAGGCCGGGCCGTGATAGCCCAGCTGAGCGGCGTACACGTCGCGGTCGAAGCCCCAGGCCCGGGCTTCCGGAGGAGGCTTTTTCATGCCAGGCATGACGTCGACGGTTCGCCATCCGGCGCCCTCGAGGTAACCCGGCAGGAGCTTACGGCCGGAACTCAGCAATCGCGAATAAAGGACGGGATCGTTCAATCTAACACCGCTCGCCAGTGTGGCGTGCGCGAGCCAGGAGCCGCCTCCGAACGTCGGTGAGACCAGCCGGTTTGAGGCAACAGCATAGCCGGACCGGCGCAGCGTGGCCTCGAATCGCGCGAGCGGTTCGCTCAATTGAGCGCGGAACTCAGGCGTGTCGTAAACCGTCGTGCCGTAGGATTCGATAAACACGACATAGACGTCGTGCTGCTTCAGCCCCGCGAGATCGCCGGATGGCGGTGCTGCGCTCGCCAGTGCGGCGGCGTCAACCGGCGTTCGCCACGCGTGCTCGACGGCCGCCGCGTGCCGCACGATGTCGCGGCCAAACCCGTTTGCGAGCGGGCCTTGTCGCACGGCGAAGGCCGTGAGGCTCAATGCCGCTCCCAGCAATACCGCCGTGCCGGTCGCGACACGCCGATCGCTCAGCGCCAGGAGCACCCTGCGCCACGCCCAATAGCAAACGGCGATCAACAGCACCAATGCGAGCAGCAAAACAGCCGCTGCGGCCAAAACGGTCCACACGCCCGCCGCCTCGCGCGCCAGCCCGACCAGCGACGGCAGATGGGGAAGATCCCAATATAGGTTGAGGTCGCGGCCGAATAGCGTGGGCACCACGGCGTCGGCAAGGTTGAGCAGCGCCGCGCCGGCCACCAGCAACGCCAGAGCGAAGGCAAGGCCGCGTGCGGCAACCAGCCGCGGCAACGCCAACGCCGCCGCGCCGAGCACGAAAAGCAGCCCGGCGAGCTGCGCCGAAGGGCGCCATTCGACCGCCAGGCTCTGCGTAGCAGGATTGTGCGAGGGCAGGAAAAGTGCCGCAAGCAGCAGGACTCCGAGGCACCCCGCCGACACGCTGCGGGCCAGCTCCCGGCGACGCTCCGGATGTTGTGGGGTTGGCTTCATGGTGCCGCCGGGGCTATGTGATCGTGTGGATAACGAGGGGTGCAACGAGCATGGTGCGTTTCCAGGGCACCGATACTTACGTGGCGACACGGGACCTTCAGGTGGCGGTGAATGCGGCGATCGCGCTCGAGCGCCCGCTGCTCGTCAAAGGCGAACCCGGCACCGGGAAGACCATTCTCGCGCACGAGATCGCCTGCGCCATCGGCAAGCAGCTTATCACCTGGCACATCAAATCGACGACGAAGGCGTTGCAAGGGCTCTACGAATACGATGCGGTCTCGCGCCTGCGCGACGGTCAGCTCGGGGACGAACGAGTTCACGACATCGCCAACTACATCGTTCCCGGCAAGCTGTGGGAAGCGTTCGAGGCTGCCGACGCGCCGGTTCTGCTGATCGACGAGATTGACAAGGCCGATATCGAGTTCCCCAACGACCTGCTGCTCGAACTCGACCGCATGGAATTCTATGTCTACGAGACGCGTCGCACGATCCGCGCCCGGCATCGCCCGATCGTCGTCATCACCTCCAACAACGAAAAGGAGTTGCCGGACGCCTTTCTGCGCCGCTGTTTTTTCCATTACATCCGCTTTCCCGACCGCGAGACGATGCAGCAGATCATCGATGTCCATTTTCCCGATTTGAAGCATGAATTGGTGCATGAAGCACTGAGGATATTTTATGATATCCGGCAGGTTCCCGGCCTCAAGAAGAAACCCTCGACCTCCGAACTGCTCGACTGGATCAAGCTGTTGTTGGTCGAGGACATCTCACCCGATGTGCTGCGGATGCGCGACCCGGCCAAACTGATCCCGCCATTGCACGGCGCGCTGCTGAAAAACGAGCAGGACGTCCACCTGTTCGAGCGCCTCGCCTTTCTGCACCGGCGCGAACGCGGGTGAGGCCGTGATGCCGCTCGCCTCCGGGCCAGGTCCGGGAAAATCTCTCCGGCGGCGCGGACGCCGGACGCCGCGTTAGCGATGTTCTTCTCGTTCTTCGCCGAGTTGCGTGCCGCCCGGGTGCCGGTCTCGCTGCGCGAGTATTTGACGCTGATGGAGGCGATGCAAAAACGCGTGGCGGCCTTCGACATCGACGACTTCTACTTTCTCGCACGCAGCTCGCTGGTCAAGGACGAGCGGCATCTCGACCGGTTCGACCGCGTGTTCGGACATTGCTTCAAGGGTATCCAGACCTTGGCCGATCCGCAGGCCGAGCTTCCCGAAGCCTGGCTGAAGAAGCTCGCCGAACGCTTTCTGAGCGAGGAAGAGAAGAAACTGATCCGCTCGCTCGGCGGCTGGGAGCAGTTGATGGACACCCTGCGCCGCCGTCTCGCCGAGCAAAAGGCGCGGCATCAGGGTGGCAGCAAATGGATCGGCACGGCCGGGACATCGCCGTTCGGCGCGTACGGCTACAGTCCGCAGGGCGTTCGTATCGGGCAGGAGGAAGGGAGAAACCGCAGCGCGGTCAAGGTCTGGGATCGGCGCGAGTTCCGCAATCTCGACGACACGGTCGAGCTCGGCACCCGCAACATCAAGGTGGCGCTACGACGCCTGCGGCAATTCGCCCGCGAAGGTGCCGCCGACGAACTCGATCTGGACGGCACGGTAAAGTCGACCGCGCACAATGGCGGCTGGCTCGATCTGAAGCTGGTGCCCGAACGGCACAACGCCGTAAAGCTCCTGCTGTTCGTCGATGTCGGCGGTTCGATGGAAGATCATGTGCGGATCTGCGAAGATCTCTTCTCGGCCGCACGCTCAGAGTTCAAGCACTTGATCCACTTCTATTTTCACAATTGCGTCTACGAGTGGGTATGGCGGGATTCACGGCGGCGGCAGATCGAGCAGACGCCCCTCATGGACCTCATGCATACCTATGATTCGAGCTACCGTCTCGTGCTCGTCGGCGA
Source organism: Alphaproteobacteria bacterium (assembly GCA_017353855.1). Taxonomy (GTDB): domain Bacteria; phylum Pseudomonadota; class Alphaproteobacteria; order ATCC43930; family CGMCC-115725; genus AP-15. The sequence continues at coordinate 6,967 of JAFMSA010000059.1, read as the reverse complement.
TGCGAGCATGAGCCCCTACGAGATCGAAAAAGAGGGCGGCAGCGTCGAGCGCTGGAACGACGAACCAGGCGAAGTGTGGCTGCGCCGCCTGCTCGACGCCTACCCCAAGGCGGTGTGGCTCAACCCCGTGCCGGAGAAATACTGGAGCGCCACCGCCAGCATCGGGATGATCCGAGGGATCATCGAAGACCGGATGTTCGCGCTGACCCTCGACGGTCTCGACCGCGCAATGCGCCGGCTGAGCTAGCCGCGCGGCAAGCCTCGCCCGTCAGTCAGCTCGAGGAAGAATAGCGTCAGCCGACAGGGTCGGCGCCGCTGCTCGAACTCCGGAGCTCCGGGTTCCCGCCAGCGCCGGATATGGCAAACGCAGCCGCAACCCGAAAAAGGCGCTTTACGCCGCCTTTTTCTCTTCCTTTGGCCGCACATAGGCGATCGCCGTATGGGCGGCGCAATAGGGCTTCCCCGGCACCGGGTGCGCCCCGCAGAAGTGAAACTGCGCATCATCGGGATGCCCGTGCGGCCATAGGCAGCCGGGCCCGTTGAACTCGAAGAAATTGCGCTGCGGCACGAATTTCGGCCCGGTTTCGCGCCGCGTCATGCCGCTGCGATGAAGCCTGCCGATGACCGTATTTTTTGACAGGCCCATACGGCGGCCGATCTCAGAGGTCGGCAAACCCTCCTCAAACAGCTGATTCAACAGCTCGACGCGCTCCGGCGTCCAGGTCATTTCCATTGAGTTCCCCCGTATTGTGTGGACCCCCCAGTCCACCCCCACAACATACGGTACCACGCTTGTGGTCCGATGCCAAGCACTATCTATATCTAGGTCAACAGGTATCAGGATCGCGGCGGTAGCTCAGAACCTTTGAAAAATAAGCCCGCAAACGCTCGCCCGCCGTGAAGCCGGGGCTCCATAAACGGTCAAGATCCTCGCGCAGATAACTGGCGTAATAAGGCTCGTGAAAGGCGACAGGAAACAGCTCCAGCGTCGCGTCGTAGGCGGGCTCGTCGCCGGGCTGCAGCGAGTCGACAAAGATCACCGTCCCGCCGGGCCTGAGCACGCGCCGGACCTCGGCAACCACCTTGCGCCGAATGCGCGGCGGCAATTCGTGAAACAGATAGACCGAAGTGACGACATCGAACTCGGCATCGCCAAACGGCATTGCTTCCGCTGCCCCCTCGATGAACCGGGCGCGCGACCACGGTGCGAGCTCGCGCCGTGCGACAGCGAGATAATGCGCCGAGAGATCCAGACCCGTGACGTAAAGGCGCGGGTAATTCGCCTTGACCTCGCGCAGAAAGCGGCCCGTTCCGCACCCGACATCGAGCAGACGGGCGGCGTCCGGCCCGCCGATAGCGCGGCCGGCGAGCGCGCCCCGCAGCGGGACGAGCGCCTGACGCCGCATCGCCGCAGCACCTCCGCCAAACAATACCTCGACCTGGTGGTCATAACGCTCGGCCGAAGCGCCGCTCAAATAGCCGTCGCTCTGAAAGTGGAATTTCTGGAGGTAGTAGGGCGGATACCGGCCGGGAGGGGTGTGCGTCAGCAGGCGCTCTTTGCTCGCGCCGTGACGCCGCCGTTCGACGGCACTCAAATCGGCAAAAAAATCGAGCGCCCGGCGGATCTCCTCGAGCGGCTTGCCGAGCCCGTCGGCCGCGAGTGTGTAGTAACCGGCCTCGATATTGCGCCAGTCCTGCGCGATTAGCGAACGCAGATCGGCGAGAAGCCGCTGCCGGTCCGGCATCGGGCGGCGCCGCAGCGTTTCAGGGACGGCGACCGGACGGCCCATCCGCGAGGCGAGTAGTTTCTGACCGAAAAACCAGCCGATCCGCGCGGCTTGCGCGGCGTCGAAAGCGATCTTGTCCAATGCGGATGGCATTGCTGAGAAGGACTTACCGCACCGGTCCGGGTTTGCAAGAGGTGACGAGCAAGCGATATTGCCCCGCCCTGGGGCGGCGCCTATTATCGACGGGCATGGGGTGAAAGATCGACTGAAATGGCTCTGATCGTTGCTCTATCCAAACCGGGGCTGCCCCGCCCGGAAAGCGCGAAGCCGGTCGCAAATTGAGCTGACTGCTCGCGAACGAAAACCGCAATGTCGGACAGCAATCACCTGCGCGGCCCGTCGGTTCGGGGCATCCCCGAAGGCGACAACCGCGAGCGAATGATCTGCAGCGAATGCGGCTACATTCTGTACGACAATCCGAAGATTGTGGTGGGCTCGGTCGCGCGGCGGGGAGACCGCATCCTGCTGTGCCGTCGCTCGATCCAGCCCCGTCACGGTTTCTGGACATTGCCGGCAGGCTATCTCGAGCTCAACGAAGCCGCGAGCGCCGGCGCCGAGCGCGAAGCGTGGGAGGAGGCACGGGCGCGCATCGAGATCGAAGGGCTGCTCGCGATCTACGACATCCCGCGAATCAGCCAGGTGCAGCTGATCTATCGCGCCCGGCTGCTCGACGAAGCCGTCCAGCCGGGACCCGAGAGCCTTGAGGTCGGGCTGTTTACGTGGGAAGAAATTCCCTGGGGACAGCTGGCCTTCCCGTCGATCAGCTGGGCACTCCAGCACGAGCGCGAGGCGCGGGCAACGCGCGATTTTACCGCCCGCATCAACCCGCCGGGGGCCTAAAGGAGAGCAGCAATGGCGACGATCGGCTTTATCGGTCTCGGCAATATGGGGGCACCGATGGCCGCCAATCTCCTCCGAGCCGGCCATCGGGTGACCGGATACGACATCGTGGCCAGAGCCGCCGAAGGACTGGCGGCGAGGGGCGGCATCGCCGCGGCCTCGGCGGCCGAGGCCGCCGCCGCGGGCGAGCTCGTGATCACGATGCTGCCGGCGGGCGCCGAGGTACGCTCGGTCTACCTCGACAAGGGCGGCGTGCTCGCCAATGCACGCAACGACGCGCTGCTGATCGACTGCTCGACGATCGATGTCGAGACCGCGCGGGCGGTTGCCGCTGCGGCGGCCGAAGCCGGATTCCAGATGCTTGACGCGCCGGTCTCCGGCGGGGTCGCGGGAGCCGAGGCCGCGAGCCTCACCGTTATGGTCGGCGGCCCTCCCGCGGCCTTTGCGCGCGCTCAGCCGGTCCTCGCGGCAATGGGCCGGACAATCGTTCATGCAGGACCGGCCGGCAACGGCCAGGCTGCGAAGATCTGCAACAACATGATCCTCGGCGTCTCGATGATCGCCGTATGCGAGGCGTTCTCGCTGGCCGAGCGGCTGGGGCTCCCGGCGCAGACGCTGTTCGACGTCGCCGCCAAATCCTCGGGCCAGTGCTGGGCGATAACGAGCTATTGCCCGGTGCCGGGGCCGGTGCCGGCCTCGCCGGCCAACCGCGGTTACGCGCCCGGCTTTACCGCCGCGATGATGTTGAAGGACCTGCGCCTGGCACAGCAGGCCGCCGGCCTCACCGCGGCGCCGACACCGCTGGGTGCCGCAGCCGCCAATCTTTACCAGCTGTTTGTCGACGAGGGCACCGGAAGCCTCGATTTTTCAGGGATCTATCGTTTCATCGGCAAACCGGACCGGAAAGTTTGAAACGCTAAATCCGGGACACCCGCGCCGCGGTGCCGGTCACCGGTACGGAGCAAGCGCATGACCGGCGCCCGCTCCGGGCATGTGCGAGCAAGACGGGTTCGCACCAGGTTGCGTTGTTGAAAAGCGCCTCTTGGAATGCATAGATGCCATACCGGAATGTCGCCGCAGGGCGGACCGTAGCCGAAGACTTGCCGTGCCGCGCCGTCTCGACCGCTTCGGCTGCGCACAGGCGATCTCGTACCGCGAAGACCGCAATCCGCCGCCTGCTTTTTTTTCGTGACGCAGGCTTCCTCGGCTGCAAGTGTGCGCAAAGCCCATCGCGGAGGACCGACCAGCATGACTCCCCGGCTTTTTCCTCTGGGCCCCGAATTAAGCGTCGCCGGCCGCCTCGACCGGGCGGATATTGAGGCGCTCGCCGCCGCGGGCGTGCGGAAGATCATCAACAACCGTCCCGACGGGGAGGACCCCGGACAGCTCCCTGCCGCCGAGGCGCGGCGGCTTGCCGAGGCACACGGGATCGCCTACCACCACATTCCGATTACCGCTGCGACATTGTCGCGCGCCGATGTCGATGCGTTCGCGGCGGCACTCAGCGATGCGCCTGGGCCTGCCGTCGCGCATTGCCGCAGCGGCACGCGGTCGGCACTGCTGTGGGCGCTCAGTCGCATGCGTGAGGGCGCCGACCCGCTCTCGCTGATCGCCGAGGCCGGCCGGCACGGCATCGACATTGCCGGCCTTCCCAGCATCGCGGCACGATTGCGCTAACTGCGGCGGGCTGCGATAACGCCGCGCGACCTCTTGTAGCGAGGCGGTCCAGCGCCAGAATCTGTCTATGCAGACAACCAACGACATCCGAACCGCATTTCTCGACTATTTCGCGCGCAACGGGCATGAGATCGTGGCGTCGAGCCCGCTCGTGCCGCGCAACGACCCGACATTGCTGTTCACCAATGCCGGGATGGTGCAGTTCAAAAACGTCTTCACCGGCCTTGAGAGGCGGCCTTATCAGCGCGCCGCCACGGCGCAGAAATGCGTGCGCGCAGGCGGCAAGCACAACGACCTCGAAAATGTCGGCTACACGGCCCGGCACCACACCTTTTTTGAGATGCTCGGGAATTTCTCGTTCGGCGATTACTTCAAGGACCGCGCGATCGAACTCGCCTGGAACCTCCTCACCCGAGAATTCGGTATCCCGCGCGATCGGCTGTTGGTCACGGTGTATGCCGAAGACAACGAGGCGGCCGGGTGGTGGGCGAAAATCGCCGGGCTGCCTTCATCGAAGATCATCCGCATCCCGACGTCCGACAATTTTTGGGCAATGGGCGATGTCGGGCCATGCGGCCCCTGCTCGGAGATCTTTTACGACCACGGGGAGTCGATCCCCGGCGGTCCTCCAGGGAGCGCCGATGCGGAAGGCGACCGCTTCGTCGAGATCTGGAACCTGGTCTTTATGCAATTCGAGCAGGTAAGCCCGAACGAACGCGTCCCGCTTCCGCGGGCCTCGGTCGACACCGGCATGGGGCTCGAGCGCATCGCCGCGGTCCTGCAGGGTAAACACGACAATTACGATATCGACCTTTTCCGCGCGCTGATTTTGGCCTCTGCCGAAGCCTCGAGGGTCCCCCCGGACGGAGCGCACGCGGTCTCGCATCGCGTGATCGCTGATCACCTGCGTGCCTCGGCCTTCCTGATTGCCGATGGCGTGCTCCCGAGCAAGGAGGGGCGCGGTTATGTGCTCCGGCGGATCATGCGCCGGGGTATGCGGCATGCGCATTTGCTCGGCAACAGGGAGCCGCTGATGTGGCGGCTGGTGCCGGCGCTGGTGCAGCAGATGGGTGCTGCCTATCCCGAATTGGTGCGCGCGCAGCCGCTGATCACCGAGACGCTGCGGTTCGAGGAAACCAATTTCAAGCATATGCTCGACCGCGGCCTGCGCCTGCTCGAGGACGAGACGGCACGCCTCGGCCCCGGCGAAGCGTTGCCCGGCGAGATCGCCTTCAGGCTCTACGACACCTACGGGTTTCCGCTCGACCTCACCGAGGATGTTCTGCGGACTCAAGGACGCAAAGTGGCGATAGAGGGCTTCTCTGCGGCAATGGAGCGCCAGCGCGAGGAGGCGCGCAGGAGCTGGACCGGTTCCGGCGAGGCGGCGACCGAGGCAGTTTGGTTCGCGCTGCGCGAGGAGGTCGGCGCCACCGAATTTCTCGGTTACGAGACCGAAAGCGCCGAGGGCGTCGTGCTGGCGATCATGCGCAACAACGAGCGCGTCAGCGAGGCCGGGGCCGCGGACGAGATCGGCGTCATCCTCAACCAGACGCCGTTCTACGCCGAGTCGGGCGGCCAGATCGGCGATACCGGCGCAATTTTCTCGCCCGCCGGTGCCGAGCTGGCAGTGCGCGATACGGTCAAGAAAGCCGGCGATCTTCACGTCCATTTCGGCAAACTGACCCACGGCGTGCTGAAGGTCGGCGACGCGGTCGAACTCAGGGCCGACGGCTCGCGTCGCCGGCTGTTGCGCGCCAATCACTCGGTTACTCATCTGCTGCACCAGGCGCTGCGGCGCCGGCTGGGAGAACACGTCACACAGAAGGGCTCGCTCGTCGCACCCGACCGCTTGCGCTTCGATTTCAGTCATCCGCGACCCCTCAGCCAGCAGGACATTCAGGCGATCGAAGCGGAGGTGAATGAACAAATCCGCGCCAATGCACCGGTGCGCACGCGCCTGCTGACCCCCGAACGCGCCGTCGCCGAAGGCGCACTGGCGCTCTTCGGCGAAAAATACGGCGACGAGGTGCGGGTGGTCGCGATGGGCGAAGCGGCCAACGAGCGGCCCTTCTCGGTCGAGTTGTGCGGCGGCACCCATGTTCGTCGCACCGGTGACATCGGGCTATTCAAGATCACCGAGCAGGAGGCGATCGCCTCCGGAGTGCGCCGGATCGAGGCCCTCACGGGCGCCGCGGCAGAGGCTCATCTCGCCAAAGAAGAAGGGCTGTTGCGCGAGGCCTCCGCGACGCTGCGGACCACACCTTCGGAATTGCCGACGCGGATCGCGAGCCTGGTCGAGGAGCGCCGACGACTCGAGCGCGAACTCTCCGACGCGCGTCGGGCGCTCGCAAACGCCGGTCCGGCCGAGAAACCGACGCACAAACGGATCGGCGACATCGCCTTCGACGGCCGCGTCGTGGACGGCGTCCCGGGGCGCGAGCTCAAATCGCTAGCCGATGATCTGAAGCGGCGGATCGGTTCCGGCGTCGTCGCCGTCGTCTCGCGAGCCGAGGGGAAAGCGGCGATTGTCGTCGGCGTCACCCCCGATCAGGCAGGCCGTTTCGATGCGGTGGAGCTGGCTCGCATTGGCGCTGCGGCGCTGGGCGGCAAAGGTGGCGGCGGCCGCGCCGACATGGCCCAGGCCGGCGGTCCCGATGCCGGCC
>JAFMSA010000458.1 GCA_017353855.1 Alphaproteobacteria bacterium | reverse complement strand
GCCCGAGACGTTCCGGGTCATGGGGCTGCAGGGCGTCGAGATCGTGGCGCTCGGCTACAACACGCCGACCGAGAATATCCACCACCCCGAGCCCATGCATCTGCGGATGTTCCACCATCTCGTGACGATGCAGGCCAACGCCTACCAGAACGGCACCTGGGTGCTTGCCGCTGCTAAGGCCGGCAGGGAAGACGGGTTTGCCCTGATCGGCGGCTCGGCGATCATCGCGCCGACCGGCGAGATCGCCGCCCGTACGCTCGGCGAGGACGACGAAGTCATCACAGCAACGCTCGACCTCGAACTCGGCGGTTACATCAAACGCACAATCTTCAATTTCGAGAAGCACCGCCGCATCGAGCACTACCGGCTGATTGCCGAGCGGACCGGTGCACTGACCGAGGTGTAGCGCCAGCAATACCCGACACGAAGGTGAATTGACATTGGCCGGGAAAGTCGGGCGGTCCGATCCGCGGCGCGGCACAGCGGGCCGTCCCGGGCTCCGACGGCCCCACCCGGACAACGATCCCGCCGTGGAGTTCGCAGCGAGGCTCGCCCGCCTCACTGCGGCGCAAGGAAAGGAGCGGATCGGTCGGCAACCGGTCCCGCAAAAACGGCGCCGAGAGATCAGGCGTCGGCGAGCCGGGCCTCGAAACCGGCAAATCAGGCGATCCACGCCGCCGGGCTTAACACAGGCCTTTGCCCTTTCAGGCGCTCGCTTTTCTTTGGTCGGCAAACAGCATCCACCACTGCGGCGTGCCGTCTTCTGCGATCAACCTGCCGTGCTCGGCGATGTGCCATCCGAGATCGCGGAAAATTTGCCTGTAGTCTCTGCCCTTCAGATAAGGGTCGCGCCACGCGCTCTCCATCCCGGCCTCGTTGACGTAGAAATATCGCGTCAATGATGCCAGGTGATGCAGTGTTTTTCTGAATTCCTCCTCGTCAATGAGATGCTGGAGGACCCGGCTCGTCACAACCAGATCGATTGTCCCTGATATCGGTATCGCGTGGATATTGGCCTGCCAATAGTGGATCTTCTTTTGGCAGAAAAACCGTTGACGGCAGAAATCGAGCGCCGTGCCGGAGAGATCCTGAAGCCAGATGTTCGCGACATCGTGCAGCAGATAAACCGGTACGATCCGGCCGCTGCCGCAGCCGAATTCGAGCACCGAGCGCGCTTTTATCCTACCGACAATTTCATCTAGGGTGGGATAGTCGTGCGATAAATAACCGTAGATCCGGTGCACCGATGGTGCAAATGCATCCCAATCTCGAGACGAACGATACTTATCGGATGGAAAGAGCTCGGTAAGGTCGACCGACAGGCCCCTCTTGACCGCATGCCACAGCAGGCGCTTAGCTTGTTGCTCGGACCTGCGTCGCAGGCTTGGCTTCGCAAAGCTCGAATGCGCTTGCGGTCGCGCCGCCGGCGGGGATTGGCTGAAAAGCCGCGCCGGATCTGCGGCCATTACGCGCGCCGTCAACCAGGCGGCCTGCCATGGCCGGTTTGCTGTACGGCTGGCGCGTGCGCTGCCGAGCAACCCGCCGATGCGGAAACGTGCCGCGCGGTCTCCTTGCGCAAAAAAAGCCGCGCGCTTTTTAAGGATGGCCTCGCGTGCGATCCATTCGGACGTCCCGGCCAGCGCAGTGGCGGTTCTTGATTCGCGATGGTGTCGGTGGAAATAGAGCGCGCGTTCCACCCGCTCGAACGAGAAACCGAGTTCAGCCGCGCCGATCCAGAAATCCCAATCCTCGTTCCAGCGAAGCTCCGCGGAAAAGCCGCCTACCCGCTCCCAGAAAGACCGCCGCATGAGAACGCCGGCGCCGGGCAACCACTGCATTGTCGCAAACTCGTCGAGCGATCTGGGTTCCCATCGCCACACATCATTGGCGAGCCCGATCAACTGAAATTCGGTATAGGCACACTCGACATCCCGGGTCTCGATGCGGCTTAGCGTGGCGGAAAGGAATTCCGGATCGAGAAAATCATCTGCATCAACGCATAGTACGAGAGGGGCGCGCCCCGCCCGCAATCCGCTATTGCGGCCGGCGGCCAGGCCCTTATTGGTGTCGTGCCGGATGTGGTGGATGCGAGAGTCGCCGTAATTGGCGACGATACGCTCGACAATGCGGCGCGGTGATCCGTCGTCTACGACAAACGCCTCCCATGCGGGAATGGTCTGCGCGACCAACGAATTAAGGCATTCGAACAGAAATACTTCCTGTTCGAAACAGGGGACCGCAATTGTGACGCGGGGAGGTTCCGCCTTCGACATGATCCCGGCGGCTTCACTCGGGGGTGCGGGGATCTTCGATGGCCCCGGTGAGATGCTCGATCGGTTGAGATGCGGCGCTCAACAGCTCCTCCCCGCCCGGCGCATCGGAGCGGGATCCCGGCGCCTGCAGGACACTCGCCGGCAGACCCGCCCCGGGCAGGCAGCATTGTGGCCTCTTCGCGGTCATAACGCCACTACCATGCCACCGTCTGCAGGCTGCGTGATCCCAAGCGCCATTGGGATGGCCGTTGACAGGCACCATTGCCGGCAAATCCGGCGAGGAAGACGGCGCGTCGCGGTACGACGCCAACCTGTGAAACGCGCGCTCGCGCTCGCCCGGGTCGGTCATCGCAGTAAGGACAGTGAGCACTCTTCCGATCCTGTTTATTGACAAATGCCAACAATGCATCACCCATTACGGGCGATGGGTGGAGCGCCCGAGGTCCTGCAGCATTACTGCAAGACACGCTTAACTCTCGCCGACGCTGTTGGGCCTCGGGTGCGCAATGCGATGAGATGCCGTTTGTCGGTTCTGGTTTTACGGCCGATCCTGCAGCGGCCGACCGGCTGCCAAAATTGTCAAACAGCCTGGGCAAACGGTAGCAAACGGGCATCGGTTGTCCAACCCTCCACCGCACGATGACGCTGGCTTCTCCGCGGTCTCGAGTATCCCATCTGGGACCCGAGGGAAAGATGCTGCGAGCGGAGCTTGACGAGCGCCGATGCGGATCCGAAGAAGCCGCCGATCGGCGCATTCCCCCGCTCGATGAGGGCTGCCGACTTGCGGTTTGGTACCGGCAATTGCGGTGTTGCGGACCGGATCGCCCACGCCGGGCTGGCACTTGCCGTCCTGTTGGCACTGCCCTTCGTCGCGGCGCTGACGAGCCTGAATCAACGGCTCAACGCGTTACGATGCGGCGCTCGCGGCCGAGATCGGCCGCTTTTGGGATTACCTGGGGCAGTCCCGCTTTTCTCGGCTTTGCAGTGTTGCGCAGCCTGCTTGCGGCGTTGTCGTATACGCGCGCGCCGTGATGGCGGTGCTGGTCATCTGCCTCGCAGGCAATGCCGGACTGAACTGGGTGGTGAGTGTTGGGGATAAGCGGCGCATCGCCGCAGGCGATTAAGAGCTGGCGCGAGGATAGGCCCGGAGAGGAGGCCGCAGATGATATATCCAGCGCGCAATGCGGCGGCGAGAACTGCGGTTTCCACGGGATGCAGACCATCGACGCCGACGCGCCGCCCGGCTGCAAGGACGCGTTAATCCCGATACTCCTGGCCACTGTCGGCTAATGGGATTCCGGGTTCCGCCGGCGGGCGGCGGCTCGCCTTCGGCTGGGCTACGGGAGCGGGCCCGGCCTGTGCAGGGGCCTGGCGCTGGGCTCGCCGTCGGTCGTCGCGGCGCTCTCCCAGCAAGTGAGGCCGAAACGTCCAATCCGACGCGCCGGCAGGGTTCGCAGGCGAGAAGAGTGACTAGCTCGGCTGCGGGACGATACGGATATAAGGCTTCGGCGCCTTCCAGCCGGCCGGATAACGCTGGCGTGCCTGCTCGTCGGTCACGGAACCGGATATGATGACATCATCACCTGGCTTCCAGTTGACCGGAGTGGACACCGGGTGCTTCGTTGTGAGCTGACATGACTCGAGAAGCCGCAGCACTTCGTCGAAATTCCTCCCGGTAGTCATCGGGTAGGTCAGCATCGCCTTGATCTTCTTGTCGGGTCCGATCACGTAGACGCTGCGCACCGTTGCATTATCTGCCGGAGTGCGGCCCGCGGAAGTCTCGCCCGCACCTTCCGGCAGCATATCGTACAGCTTGGCGACGTTGAGTTCGGGATCGCCGATCATCGGATAAGTGACTGCGTGGCCCTGCGTTTCCTCGATGTCTTTCGCCCAGCGCACATGGTCGCTGACCGGATCGACACTGAGGCCGATGATTTTGCAATCGCGCTTTTGGAACTCGTGCATCAGGCCGGCCATGTAGCCGAGTTCGGTCGTGCAGACCGGTGTGAAATCCTTTGGATGAGAAAACAGGATCGCCCATCCGTTGCCGATCCACTCGTGAAAATTAATCACGCCTTGCGTGGTCTCGGCTGTGAAGTT
>JAFMSA010000004.1 GCA_017353855.1 Alphaproteobacteria bacterium | reverse complement strand
TAACAATCTGCAGCGCGCCTGAGCGCTCCCATTGGGCGACGGTCACCCGCATCATCAACAGCATCAGATAGAGCGGATAACCGATGATCGCGGCGCGGAACGACCGCCAAAATCCGCCGAGCGAGCGATCGAAACAAGCAAGCCCGCCGCGATCGCCTTTTGCCAGCCGTAACGAACCGACAAGCGCCAGCCGCACCTCCAACCATGCCGTCACGGGCATCAGACGCTCAGGGTTGGTCGAAGAAAAGGGCGAGGAAGGTTCGATAGATCTCGGTCAGACCGGCAAGGTCGGTGATTTCGACCCGCTCGTCGACCTGATGCATCGTCAGCCCCACGAGGCCAAATTCGACGACCGGGCAGTAGGCCTGAATGAACCGCGCGTCCGAGGTACCTCCGGTTGTGCTCAGCTCCGGCGTCCGCCCGGTAACCCGGCGGATCGCCTCGATAAGGCGGTCGCTGAGACCGACAGGCGCTCGAAGGAAGGCTTCCCCGCTGACGGTAATGTCAAGCGTGTAGCGCCCGCCGACGGCATCGAGCCGCTCGGCCAGCCAGTCTTTGAGCCCTTCGCTCGTCCAGCAGTCGTTGAAGCGGATGTTGAATACCGCGTGCGCGCTTGCCGGGATGACGTTGGAGGCCGGGTTGGCGATATCGATCGTCGATACCTGCAGGGTCGAGGGCTCGAAATGCTCGGAACCGCAATCGAGTTCGGCCGTCGTCAGTGCATGCAGCATCGCGACGAGGCGGTGCGCCGCGTTGTCGGCGCGGTGCGGATACGCGGTATGGCCTTGCGTGCCGTGGATCGTCAGCCGGCCGGTCATACTACCGCGCCGGCCGATCTTGATCATGTCCCCGAGCAACTGCGCGCTGGTTGGCTCGCCGACAAGGCACGCGTCCAGCCTCTCGCCGCGCTTGTCGAGCCATTCGAGCACCTTGCGCGTCCCGTTTACGGCCGCACCTTCCTCGTCTCCGGTGATCAACAGGCTGATCGACCCGGAAAAGCTAGGTCCATGCCGATCGAGAAACTCCCGCACCGCCGTGATGAAGGCGGCGATCGCTCCCTTCATGTCCACCGCACCGCGGCCGCACAGCACGCCGTCGCGAAGTGTCGCAGCAAACGGATCGAACGACCAGGCCTCGGCGGCACCGGCCGGCACGACGTCAGTGTGCCCCGCAAAGCAGAGGTTGGGACGGCCCGTGCCGCGGCGGGCGTAAAGATTATGGATTATCTGGCTGTCTGCGCTGCCGAAGGCCAACCGGTGACAGGTAAAGCCCAGTTGCTCCAGCGCCGCGGCGACCACCTCAAGCGCGCCTTCATCCTTTGGCGTGACGCTCGCCCGCCGGATCAGCGCCGCAGTGAGCGCCGACAGGTCGAGCAGTGCGTCGTTCATTCCCGCAACAACTCGTTGATCGAGGTTCTGGCACGGGTTCTCTCATCGACTCTTTTGACGATGACTGCGCAGTAGAGGCTGGGGCCCGGTCGGCCGTCGGGCAGGTTCGTCCCGGGCAACGAGCCCGGCACGACAACCGAATAAGCCGGGACGCGGCCCATCAGGATATCACCGGTCTTGCGGTCGACGATCTTCGTCGTGGCACCGATAAAGGTTCCCATCGCCAGCACCGCGCCGGTCTCCACGATGACCCCTTCAATGACCTCGCTGCGCGCACCGATAAAGCAATTGTCCTCGATGATGACCGGCTCGGCCTGCAGGGGCTCGAGCACGCCGCCGATCCCGACACCGCCCGAGAGGTGACAATTCTTGCCGATCTGCGCGCAGGAACCGACCGTCGCCCAGGTGTCGACCATCGTGCCTGCATCAACATAGGCGCCGACGTTCACAAAGCTCGGCATCAAGACGACATTCGGCGCGATATAGGCGGAGCGGCGGACGATGGCTCCCGGGACCGCGCGAAACCCAGCGTCGCGAAAGCGGCTCGACGACCAGCCGGCGAACTTCGACGGTACCTTGTCCCACCACCTCGCAGCACCGCGCTCGGGGTCGATCGGCCCCCCAGGGATCTCGGCCATATCGTTGAGGCGAAACGACAGCAGAACCGCCTTTTTGAGCCATTGATGGACTTGCCAGCCTGCGGCGGTTTTGTCGGCAACCCGCATTCGTCCGGCGTCCAGTCCGTCGACCGCCTCCTCGACTGCCTCGCGCCAGGCGCCGCGGGTTGCAGGTGTGAGCGTGTCGCGGGCTTCCCACGCGGCATCGATGTTCGCGGCGAGATCGGCGTCGGTCATAGTGTTCTCGGAGTGGTTGAACGTGGACCAGCGGCGCGCGCAACATGATCGACCCGCCCTGCAAGTGTCAACCGACCCGACGCGATCCGAGTGCGCCGGCCGGGGCCGAATTCTCCGTTCTTCCCGTCGAACCGAGAACTTTGCGTTCCTCCGGGAAGTACTGTCCGGTCTATCGAGCCGGGATCACCGGCCGGCGCGGCAGGACGACGAGGCAATCGGAGGGCAAAAATCGCCCGTTTGCAGGGGAGACGAGCCGCGCTCGCAAGAACTGGCTGCCGGATGGTGACGGGGGCGCGACGATATCGCCGAGGATTTCCCTCATCGGACACTGATTTGGTCGACATGCCAGCGGCGAAGCCGGCAGGCTTTGCATCCGCCAGCGTACGATCGAGGCAATCAATCAACGTAGTGGTGCGCACCTATGTTACGGGGCCGGCCGCGGCCCCCTATACCCCCTCAGAGGGTCCCATGGGCCGGTCTGTTGCTTAGACTTAGACAGGCGGGACCGCGGCAGGCGATCGGGAGGCCATTGCCGCTGTGTTTTGAACATCCCGGGGACGCGTGCCCCGGCAAGTTTGGGCGTGATGCAGGATCGGAACGAGGGTTTCCCAGGTTATCGATCGAATTTCAGGCGGCTTTGCTCCACAAATCGCGCGCGAGGTACCCCTTCGAGCGTCACGGGCCAGACGGGATTACCCAGGTCTGCCGGCCGCGTCCAGCGCACGCGTAGGTGGATACTTTGCTCGTCAGCACCTATCTTAGCTATAGGTTCGATCCCGCAAACTGTACAGAATCCGCCGGCACAATCATGCTTGCGGGCAAGGTTCCATGGGAGGTTCAGGAGGTGCACACGGGAATTCGTTCAGCGACCCACGGTCGTGCCCGGCGCCAAAAGCAGGCTTGTGCGCCCGCGGACGCGGCAGTGTCTCTTTCGGCACATTGGCAGCGCCGGGAGGCTCATCGCCAAGCTTCGCCAGCGGCTCGCCGACGGGGCTCGGATCCCCGCGATCACGAAATGGGAAAAGCGGGACCGCGGTCCGTGGGCCCGGCCTGATCAGCTTGCCCTCGTGAAGCCTTTGGCCTGCATACAATTGCTAAGGAGCTGGTCGGCGAACCCGCCCGCCTGCTGGCGCATCGTCTCGGTTTGGAGATCCTGCCTGCCGCTGAGGCTCCAATTCCGACCGAGCGTGGCGCTTATATCCGCGTTGACCCCGTGCTCACTGGCCAGCGCGGCATTGGCTTGCGCAGTGCACTCGCGCAATTGACGGTCGACGGCCCGATCGTCGGCACCCGCCTTCGTCCAGCGGACCCCGCTGTCCGTGGTCTGCCCGCTGCATGCCGTCAATAGAAACCAAAAGAACGCAACGGCCCAAAATCCGCGTTGATCCTCCCGGCCGATCATCGGCAAACCTCCTGTTGCGTGAGCGCTGGGGGCGAGCCTTGCTTATGAACCCTTGGCCGGCTCGAGCAGATCCGCGAGCTTGGCCTTGAATACGTTGGCCTTGTAGGCGGGGATCGCGTAGCTCCACTGAGCGGCCTTGTCGTCGATTTTTTTCGCCTCGGCCTCGGCCGCGCCGGAGCCGGCGGCGGATATTGCGATCCAGCTGGTTTTGTCGCTGCCGAGGAGCCTGACATTGACGGTCAACCCGTCAAAGGTCGCGAAGGATGCTGTAACCACATCCTTGTCGGGGACGGCAAACGCGCTGGCCGGCTTGACGTCGTCGAGGTCAAGCGCCTCGAGCGCCTTCGCCGGTCCGGCAATGATCGTGTCACTCTTGAATTTGGCATCGGCGGGCGCGCCCTCGACGGCAAACTTGGCGTCGGGGCCGGCACGGCCGATCACGAGCCTGGTCCCGTCCGGCTGGGTCAACGTCACCTTCGCGATGCGCTGTTCGGATATGTCGACAATGCGTCGGTCGAGCCAGCCCGATATGTCCCCGGACGGATCGAGAGAGCCTCGGGCGAGCCAGGCCTGCCGCTCACCCGGTTTGCGAATATAGACGCCGTCGTTGCCGCCACCTAACCGGTCGAAACGCCGCCGGCCAACGACCAGCTCGGCCAGCACTGCACCCGTCTTGTCCTTGACCGAGACCAGGGTTGACTTTCCCTTGCCGGGATCCTCGACCTCGAGCCGCGGATAGAGGCCCGCATCCTGCGTTTTTGGTTCAACCAGGCTCAAATCGGCCATTCCCAGCACGACTTGGCTTAGCTTCGCGGCATTCGCCGGATAATTGCCTTTCTCGGCGACCCGCCAGTTCCCGCCGTCGCGGAGCAGCGTAATCGTCGAGCCGTCTCGCACGACCTTCACGGAGGCGACATCGCCAAGTCTTGCTGCAAGAGCGGGAAACACGCGCTCTCCGGAAGGGGCGCGGCTCGCCCCACCATTGCTCGTTGCAAGCGAGGCGACCGCGAGCGCTACGAGGACGACGGTTGCCGAGGCGAGAAGGATCAGGCTTCGTTTCTGCATTTCCGGAACTTTCGCTGGCCGCCCTTCACCTTCCCGCTGTGCGTCCCTTCCCTCGCCTGACCAACCCGCACGGGCCGCGCTGCGCCGGACCACCCCTGCGCCGGGGACGGGCGGAAAGCCGGGGCGAGGGCATACCTCACGTTTCCGCCATGCGCCGGCTGCGCCGCCTCAGCCGCACCGCGCCGAGGATGAGCGCGACCACGGCAACGATGATCGGGATCAGCGCTATATCGAAAAATTCGAGCCCGACCTTGAGCCGGGTGATGTCGTTCCGCAGCGCCGCCTGGACGTTGCGCAACTGGCGGCGGGTCTGCACCATGTCGGCGCGAAATTCCTCGATCGCCTTTGTCTGCTCGGCAGACAGTGACGTGGGAGCCGTCGCCTGATCCTTTCCGGTGAGGCTTTCCAGCTTCGCCCTGGTGTCCTTGAGCTTGGTCTGCAGCGCATGCTCTTCGGCGCTGTAGCGGGCCTCCGCCCGGTTCTGGATATCCTCGACGACGTCGAACGGGCGGGCCGAAGTGCCGCGAGTGCGCAAGCCCACCAGGTCGTCTCCCCCCGCCAAGACTTCGATCGCGTTGGCGACAAAATCGCCGTTATTGGCAGTCGGAACCACCAGCCGCCGCCCGAAGAATCCCTGTTTCTGCAGCCAGAACTTGTCGTCGAGCATGTCGGTGTCGGCGACGACGACGACATTGATCGGCTGCGCCGACTGCTTCAGCGCTGTCGTTCCGGGGCGCGATTGCTGTTCTGAGGATTTTGGCGGCTGTTGAGCCTCACCCTCCTTCGCCCCCGGTTTGGCGGGCTGTGGTGGTTTCGGCGGCCCGTCCGGAAAGGCGCTCTCGACGGTGCCGGTAACGTGAGCCGCCAGAATGTAGCGCTTGTTGTCGGATTTGAACTCGGCGAGGAGCCCGGCGACATCGGGCAATCCAGCTAATTTTTCTGCGGGGATCTTGGTCGAATCCAGTGAGGTTGTGATCAGCGGCTCGACCGTTGTTTTGCCGCCGGCGACCGGCTCGATGATCCCGGACGAGGCCATCACGATGTGGCTCAGGTCGGCGGTGATCAGGTCGTTGCGGTTAAGGTTGTCGGTCTTCAGGTTGAGCCACGCG
The DNA here is from genome assembly GCA_017353855.1 of Alphaproteobacteria bacterium. Classification (GTDB taxonomy): domain Bacteria; phylum Pseudomonadota; class Alphaproteobacteria; order ATCC43930; family CGMCC-115725; genus AP-15. The sequence goes on along the minus strand of JAFMSA010000004.1, from coordinate 21,524 downwards.
ATGTAATCGAGCGGCCGCATCCCGCCCTCCGGACGCGGTACGCCGACCCTCTGCGCGTCGCGGCGGTCACCGGCCACCGCATTCGCCGGCACCTGGAAACCCCAGGATTTGAACAGCCGTCCGAGGCTGCTCGTGCTCGACGAGCCGGGCTGGTCGAGTTGGCTCGGATGCGAGCCTTGAAGCTCGGAGTGAGGGTCGACAAAGACGAGCGCCTTGCCTCCTTTCAAGACAAACTGATCGATCGCGTAGAGCGTCTTCTCCGACAGATGTTGCGGATGCACCAGCATCAGAACGTCGACATCGGCAGGTATCGCGTCGATATTCGCCGCCAGCGGCTTGACCGTGTCGAGCTGGTCCAGTTGCTCCATGATTGCCATCGGCTCGGGGGGACGGCCGCGCATCATCGCGGTCATGTCGCCTTCGAGCGGCAGCGAGCTGATCAGGCCAACCACGGTCTTTTTCGGAAAGGCCAGACTGTGGACGAGCTTTGTCAGGTCGTATTCGAGAAAGCGTTCGCGCTCGGGCTGGAAGAACGGGATGATCTGCTGGTCATCGGTCGAGTTGGTCGCCGCCAGGCCGAAATAGACCTGCTCGCCGGACGTGTCGAGCGGCACGCCCTGCAGTCCAAACGCAACCGCGCGGTCTTCGATGTCGGAGAAGGGTTGCGGGTTGTAGACTTCCAGCCGGATCTTACCGTGCGCTGCCGCGACGTACTGGTCGAGCAGCTCGCGCACCCGCTGTGCGTAGACGCCGTAGGACGGCACCTCGTCGGCAAGACGAGGGGAATAATAAAACCGCAACGTGATCGGCTCGTTGATCTTCGAGAGCGTCTTCAACGTGCCGCTCGAGAGGGTGTAGAGGCGCTCGCGCGTCAGGTCGAGCTGCGCGGTGACAAAACGGGCGGCGAGGATGTTCACCGAGATCAGCATCAGTGCGATGCAGATGAGCGCCGCGAGCGCAACAGCACGACGCGACGCGAAGAGGCCCCGGAGGCGATCAGGCAGAGCCATCGGAGGACCTGCGGCCGGTGTTCCGGTCGGAGTAAGCGGTACCTGGCCGGAGGCGAGGGCCGAGCGCGCGAACCAAGCGCGCCTTCCTGGCGCCGGTCGATGTACACTCCGTGTGCCACGTGCGAGAAAGGCACAGATATCGGCGACGCATTCCTGGCGGCCCGGCGGGGCGGGGAACCGGCTCCGAGCGGAAACGCGCAACAAACCGCTCGCCGGAACGCGCCGGCGTTTGGCGGCGGCAGTTCCTTATCGCTCCCGCAAGGCAGCGTGCGGATGAAACACCCTTCGCCCCCGGGGTTTCGCCCTGACGGCGGCATCCTCGAGTGGTCTGCCTGCCGGCGGTTACAGGCCCGGGTTCCCGAGCTCCCACTCTCGCGGAAATGACGAAGCGGATCATGTGAGCGTTCTCTCACTCGGCCTTTTTGAGGTCGACCAGGATCGCGTTGGCGCCAAGGAAAGCGATGATGATCGACAGGAAATAGACGAGGTCACGCATATCGATGACGCCGCGAGTAATCGCGCTGAAATGGCCGAGGAAGCTCATCTGCGCGATGCCGTGGGTAAGCCATTCGGGTGCCCAGCCCTCGAACACTCCGAGCACGATCGAGGAGCCGGCGGCGGTGAAGACAAAAACCAGCGCCGCCGTGACGACAAAGGCGATCACCTGATTCTTGGTTATCGCGGAAACGCAGGCGCCGACCGCCAGCATGGCCCCGGCCATCAGCCAGCTCGCTATATAGCTCGCCAGGATCACCCCATTGTCGGGCTGGCCGAGAAAATTGACCGTGATCCAGAACGGGAACGTCAAGGCCAGCGCGATGCCGGCAAAGCACCAAGCGGCGAGGAATTTTCCGATCACTGCCTCGGTCATGCGGATCGGCAATGTCAAGAACAACTCGATCGTTCCGCTTTTGCGCTCTTCGGCCCACAGCCGCATCGACAGGGCGGGGATCAGCACGACAAAGAGCCAGGGATGAAAGTTGAAGAAAGGTTGCAGGTCAGCCTGCCCACGCTCGAAAAAATTGCCCACGAAGAAGGTCAGTATCCCGGCCAGGGCGAGAAAGATAACGATGAACACATAAGCGAGCGGGGTCGTGAAATAGCCGGTCAGCTCGCGGCGAAAGATGGTCAGGACATTACGCATCGCGATCAGGCGGCGGCGGCGACCGGCCCCGGTTCGGCCCCTGCCGCGGTGATTTCGCGAAAGACATCGTCGAGCCGGCCGCGCTCGACCCGCAAGCCGGCGAGTGTCCATCCTCGCTCGCGCGCGAGGTCGGCGATCTCCGCGATCACCGGGCGCCCGCCGCGCGGGAGCACCAGCAACGCGTCGCCTTCCGGGTCGCTGACCTGCTCGACCGCGGCAATCCCGGGCAAGGCCGCCAAATCGGCCCGGATATTCGGGTCGGCGAGACCCGCCATGCTGACGCGCACGGCATTGTGGTGACGCGAGCGCCGCGCGAGCTCCGCGGGCGTCCCGTCGGCGAGGACGCGGCCACGCGCGACGATAATCGCGCGGTTACACACCGCCTCGACCTCTTCGAGCAGATGTGTCGAGATGATGATTGCCTTTTGCAGGCGCATCGCGGTGATGATCTTGCGCATTTCGTATTTCTGGTTGGGGTCGAGCCCGTCCGTCGGCTCGTCGAGTATCATCACGTCGGGATCATGGAGCAGCGCCTGTGCAACCCCGACCCGCCTCTTATAGCCTTTCGACAGCGTCTCGATCGGCTGATGCATGACATCGGCGATCCTTATCATCTCGGCGACGCGAGCGATGCGGCGCTTTGCCTCGCTGCCCGCAAAGCCGCGGATATGGGCAATGAAGTCGAGGAAATCGGCCGGCGTCATATCGGGGTAGGCCGGCGCACCCTCAGGCAGATAACCTATATGCCGCTTCGCGGCGATCGGATGAGCGCCGATATCGTGCCCGCAGATGACCGCCGTGCCGGCGGTCGGTGCGAGGAACCCCGTGATCATCTTCATCGTCGTCGACTTGCCGGCGCCGTTGGGGCCGAGAAATCCCAGCACCTCGCCCTGCGACACCGTAAAAGAGACATCGTCGACGGCCAGCAGGGAGCCGAATGATTTGACGAGGTGCCTGATCTCGAGCATATCCGCCCACACTCCGATGACGGTCTGGTTTTTCCTTGTCGCGGTGCGCCCGGATAAGGAAACGGAACGCCGGTGGCAAGAGACTTTATGCCCCGGTCCGGCTTTCAGCGGTTCCTTCAATGATCCGTAGACTACGACTTTTTTGTGGTCTGGTGATGCTCGCCTATGTCGCAATGCATCTCCTCAACCACGCCGTAGGTCTGGTTTCGCTCGAAGCGATGGAGGATGTCCTGTGGTACATCTTCCGGATTTGGTCCAACCGGCCGGCGCAAGCGCTGCTCTACGGCAGCTTCCTCGTCCATTACGCGCTGGCATTGTGGGCGCTGTGGGAGCGGCGGAGTTTGCGGCTGCGCCTCTCCGAAATCAGCCAGATCGTCCTCGGCTTTGCGATACCGGTGTTGCTCGCCCGGCACGTCGTCGGCACCCGGATCTCCGACGATTTCTTCCACACGGATACTGGATATTACAGTTACCTGCTGTGGGTCTACTTCGTCAGGTCTCCCGGGCTCGGCTATTTGCAGATGCTGGTCCTGGTCGTCGCCTGGGCGCATGCGATGATCGGCCTGCACTTCTGGCTTCGCGTCAAGCCGTGGTATGCGCGGCTGCGATCCGTGGCTCTCGTCGTCGCCGTGCTCGTCCCGGTCCTGTCGCTGCTTGGCATGATCGAGGCCGGCCGCCAGGTCATAGCCCTTGCCTCCAACCCGGATTGGACGCAGCAGGCTTTCGCCCGAATGACCCTCCCCTCACCGCAGACGCAGCGCACGCTGCAAGCGATCGTCGACGGTCTGAGCTGGTTTTTCGGCAGCGCGGTCGCTGCGGTCCTGCTAGCGCGCTGCATCCGCTACGCGTGGCGGCGACGGCATGGCCTGGTACGAATCGGCTACCCGGATGGCCGCTTTGTCGACGTGACCCCCGGCACCAGCGTGCTCGAGGCGAGCCGCATCGCCGGCATACCGCATGCGTCGGTATGCGGCGGCCGCGGCCGCTGTTCCACCTGCCGCGTGCGCGCGCGCGCCCAGCTCGGCAGTCTCGACCCTCCCGATGCGGCCGAGCAACGGGTGCTTCAGCGCATCGGGGCATTCCAGAATGTCCGCCTCGCCTGCCAGCTGCGGCCGCGCGGCCCGGTCGAGGTGACGCCGCTGCTGCCGCCTTTTTCGGCCGCCGCGGACGGGCGCCGGCGGGTCGATGTCGCGCAGGGCAGCGAGCGCGAGATCGCGATCCTGTTCGCCGACATACGGGGCTTCACCGCGCTCGCGGAAGGCCGTCTTCCCTACGATGTCGTGTATCTTCTCAACCGCTATTTTGCGGCCGTCGGACGCGCGATCGAGGCGGCCGGAGGACATGTCGATAAATTTATCGGCGATGGGGTTATGGCGCTGTTCGGGGTCAGTAGCGGTGCCGCGGCGGGGTGCCGGCAGGCTCTCGCTGCCGCGCGGCTGATGTCGGAGCGGCTGGAAGCGCTGAACCGGTCGCTGCAGGCCGACCTCGAGCAACCGCTGCGTATCGGCATCGGCATTCACTGCGGCCCGGTGATCGTCGGAGAAATGGGCTATGGCAACGCCGCTGCGATCACCGCGATCGGCGATGTCGTCAATACTGCGAGCCGGCTCGAAGGGCTGTGCAAGATCTATGGGTGCGAACTGGTCGTGTCCGACGAGACCGTGGCGCGCACCGGTCTCGACCTCGGCGGGTTCCCGCGCCGCGACATCGAGATCCGTGGAAGACGCCAGGTGATGGCCGTCAGAACCCTGGAGCGCGCGGCGGATCTACCCGGTCAGGGAGCCATTAACGCCCGACAGCCGGAGGAAGCGACCGCGTAGTCTCAACCCGACGGCAGCAAGTGCTCGATTTCGCCGGTGATCTGGCTGTCGGTCGGGGAGATCTGCGACGGCCACGCGGCGACCAACTCCCCGTCGGGCCCGACGAGGTATTTGTGGAAATTCCAACGTGGCGTGCCGGCCTCGCCGAGGGTCTCGGCGATCCAGCGGTAGAACGGGTGCGCCTCGGCGCCGATGACGCGGCATTTTTCGGTGAGCGGGAAGTCCACCGAATAATTCGTCGTACAGAATTGCCGGATTTCGACCGCCGATCCCGGCTCCTGCTCCCCGAAATCGTTCGAGGGCACCCCCAGCACGACGAGGCCGCGGTCGCGAAAATGCTGCCACAGCGCCTCGAGATCCAGGTATTGCGGGGTATATCCGCAGAAGGAGGCCGTATTGACGACAAGTACCGGCCGGCCCCGCCACGCGTCCAAGGGCAGCCTTTCGCCGTCAATCGAAGAGAATTCGAAGCGATGGGCGTTATCGGTTTCGGTCATCGGATATTTCCGAGGCGGATGCCCCGGCCCTGAGGTCTGGAAAAAGGAGCCCCGCCGCAACGACGGGCCAAGCTCTGCCTAAAGCGTCGCCCCGCAGTATAATGCGGCGGCGAGCAGCTTACAGGGGCCGCATTTCGGGTTGCACCCCCGCGGCCCTTCCCGGAGACTGAACCCCTTCTTTCCGGGGTGCCGTCCAGATGCTTCTAGTGTTTCTCCTCAAGGGGATCGCGGTCGGCATCGTCATCGCCGTTCCGGTGGGTCCCGTCGGCGTCCTGTGCGTCCGCCGGACGATCTTTCAAGGCACAGTGGCTGGCTTTGCATCCGGGCTTGGCGCTTCCACGGCCGACGCGCTCTTTGGGTTCATCGCGGCCTTCGGATTGACCTTCGTGTCCGACTGGCTGATGGGCTATCAATACTGGCTGCGCATCTTCGGTGGATGCTACCTGCTGTATGTCGGGGGCTGCGCCTTGCTGGTCAAACCACAGGTCAGGACAAATCTGGAGGCGGAGAGCGAGAACCTGTTCCGGCATTTCCTGTCGACTTTTGCCCTGACCTTGACCAACCCGATAACGATCCTCGCGTTTCTCGGCATCTTCGCGGCGGTCGGACTAACCGGGAACGAAGCAACTTTCGGACGGGCGGCGATCCTGGTTCTGGGGGTCTGGCTCGGCTCGCTGGTATGGTGGCTGGCGCTGAGCTTCGGGCTCGGACTGTTTTTCCTGCGTTCGCTCGGGCCGCGCCATCTGGTGTGGATCAACCGCAGTTCCGGCACCATCCTTTTCCTGTCGGGAGCAGGTCTGCTGCTGGTTCCATTGATCAAACATATGAGCTGACGCGACCGGGAGACGGTTCCATGGTCTATTTGCCCCCCCACTTTACCGAATCGCGCCCGGAGGTGCTGATCGAGCACATCGCGCGCCACGATTTCGGTCTGTTGATGAGCCACGGTGCCGACGGGATCATCGCGAGCCATATACCGTTTCTGACCGACGGCGGCGGCGAGAATCTCCACCTGCACGCACATCTCGCACGCGCCAACCCGCAGGTTGCGCAGCTCTCGCGGGGCGGCGAGGTACTCGCGGTCTTTCACGGGCCGCACGCCTATATTTCGCCCAGCTGGTATGCTGGCGGCCCGAGCGTGCCGACGTGGAACTACGCCGATGTGCATGCCTACGGGATCGTCCGGATCATCGAAGATGACGACTGGCTGCGCCGGCTGCTGCGCGCGCTCTCGCAGCGTCACGAGGCCCGCAATCCCGTACCGTGGCGGATGCAGGACCTCCCCGAGACATATGTGCGGAGCATGCTGCAGGGGATCGTCGGGCTCGACATCGCGGTCACGCGACTCGAGGGCAAATACAAGTTGAGTCAGAACCGCCCCGCCGCCGACCACCCGCGGGTCATCGCCGCGCTCGAGGAGCGGGGTGAGGCCGGGGCGCTGGCCGTCGCGGACCTGATGCGGGAGCGGGAACCGTTCTGAGTACCGTGTCGGTGCCCACCGCTCCTGGCGCCACTCCGGGGGGCGAGAGAGATCCGCCTCCGGGTACAAAGGCGGCTGCCAATTCCAGCCTCAAACCTCGTGAGTGAATGCGGCCCTTGGGGCCGCGAAAGGGTGAGCGCACCCTGCGGGCTGCAGACCTGGGCTGCCGTTTTTGAGCCGGTTGAAGGCTGTTCAACCGCCTTCCTCGCGGGCAAGCGCTTCTAGCGCCTCGATATCGGCGGAGGCGAGCACGGCTTCGGCGACACGACGGGTGAAACCCGCGCGGGCGAAGGCGTCGAGTTCGCGCGCGGTCGGCGGCAGCGTGCCTCTAGGGGCCTAGCCGGCGCCGGCGGCAAAAGCGCAGGCAGCCGCGAGACGGGATCCGGCGCGGCTGCGCAGAGTCCCCGTACGGCATCTGCCACATCCGAAGACTCCACCCCTTTTGCTGCAAGCCGCGCGCGGACCGCTTGCAGCTCGCCGCGGCGATGCAGCGACCGCGCCTGCATGGCCGCATGGGTCGAATCGTCGGGTAGCCCCGCATCCCGATAGCGCGCGCGACAAGCGCATCGATCAGCGGCGAGATCGCACGGAGGCTCTCGGATGAATGCCGGCGGGCGCGTCGCATCAGGCACCTCGCAAATTCTCCGCCGAGCTCGCATAGCGTCCGAGGTAGCCGAGCGCCTAATCCTCGATCAGCTCGGCCGCGATCTCCTGGCCTGCCACCTTTGCAACCCCCCTGACGGTTCGCGATCGGCTATGGTGCCAGGGCTCCAGTGTGTCAACCGCAGCCCGACATCTCGTGATCAAGCCGAGCTTCCGCGCGTGAGCAGACCCGGCCATACAGCCGGCCATGCGGGCAAGCCCCGTTTCAGGGTCTTCATCCCGCTGGTCGTCGGGTGCGCCTTTTTCATGCAGGGGCTCGACTCGACGATGCTCGCGGTTGCGATTCCCGACATGGCGAGAAGCCTTGGCGAGAATCCCCTGCGGCTGAATCTGGTAATCGCTATCTACCTTTTGAGCCTCGCGGTTTTCATCCCGGTCAGCGGCTGGATCGCCGACCGGTTCGGCACGCGCGACGTGTTCTGCGCCGCGCTCGCGATCTTTGCGACCGGATCACTGCTGTGCGGATTGTCGACGAGCCTGTCGATGATGCTCGTTATGCGCGTGCTACAGGGCTTCGGCGGTGCGATGATGACGCCGGTCGGCCGCCTGATCCTGCTGCGCAGCTTTTCGCGGTCGGAGCTCGTTTCGGCGATGAACTGGATGACGATCCCGGCGATGGTCGGGCCGACCGTCGGTCCGATCGTTGGCGGTTTCCTGACGACCTACTTTTCCTGGCGGGCGATCTTTTATCTCAACTTGCCGATCGGGATCCTCGGCATGGGATTGTCGCTGTGGTTGATTGACGATTTCCGCGCACCGTCCTCCACGCGCTTTGACCTCGGCGGGTTTTTCATTGCCGGGCTCGGTCTGGCACTGCTTGAGCTTGCGATCGAGAATGTCGGGCGCCCGATGATCCCGGAACCGCTCGGGGAGACATTCTTCATCGCCGCGGTGGCTATCCTCATGCTGTATGGCTGGCACGCCAGGCGGCGCGAGGATCCGATCCTCGATCTGCGGCTGTTCGGTATTCGCACCTTCCGGATCGGCACGGTGTCCGGCAGCATCTGCCGGATGGGGCTCGACGCGACGCCCTTTCTACTGCCGCTGCTGTTCCAGGTCGGGTTCGGGCTCAACCCGCTGCGATCGGGTCTGTTGACCGTTTCATCGAGCTTCGGAGCGATGCTGGTGCGGGCGCTTTCCAGCCCCTTGCTGCGCTTTTTCGGGTTTCGCCGGCTGCTCGCCGGAAATGCCTGTTTAGCCGCCGCGGTAACCGCCGGGTGCGGACTGTTGCGCCCGGATACGCCGGTCTGGCTGATAGTCGTCGTTGTGCTGCTGTCCGGATCGATACGCAGCATTCAATATTTAGCCCTCAACACCATCAGCTACGCCGATGTGCCTGCGCCGGTCTTGAGCAAGAGCACCAGCGTAGGGGGTGTGGCGCAGCAACTGGCGAGGGGGTTCGGCATTGCCGTGGGCGCCGCGTTGTTGGCGGCGATCGCCGGCCCGCGTGTGCCGGCGATCGGGGATTTCCGGCTCGCGTTTTTTCTGATCGCACTGTTGCCGTTCGTCTCCGGCTTCGGATTCCTGCGTCTTTCGCCACGCGACGGGGCCGAGGTCAGCGGCCACCGCCGCACCCCGGCGCGCTCGGTGTGAGCGGCTCGCGTCGCGGCGACGCACTGCGAGCTGGGCAATCGACATGCGACTATGTCGATTAAAAACGCCTGATCCCGGGGTGTCTCACAAAGCGTGGCCTGGCAGGCCGCCCATGTTCTTTCCTGCTTACAGCATTCTCGCCCGGCCTGCCTGACCCCTCCTTGACTAAATGGCATCACGCGCCAGCTGGTATTAGGGGCCCGACCATGCTGCGCGGTAACCGTCCCCTCCCTGGAAGGAAGGCCTTCGGTGGCCGGCCGGAAGCCCGAGGGTTACCAGCCCCAGTCGAAAGGAAACCGGAGACGACGTTGACCGAGACGTTCAAGACCAGCGTCCGAATGCTTCCTCGGTTCGGACGTCTTGAAGACAAGTCTGCAGACAAGCCCCGGGACAGGTGCGAAACGGGTATTGCTCAATCGTTGCATGGCAACATGGGCGAGCCGAGCGCGAGCGGGAGCTTCTCCTCACAGGGCCCTTACGGGCCCTCGGCCCCTGCGCGCTCGTCAGGACGGAGGGTGTCCGGCAGATCATGCCCAGTCTGTGCGAGCTTATTGGCAATTCCGCTCAACAAAGAAACAAGCGGGCCTTCTCGGTCTGGAGGGCAAGGTTTCCGGTGCACCGCGAATCTTCGACGACGGGAGCGCAGTGGCAGCCTCGAAAGCCTGATGGGGGAGCAATGATCGAGAAACGTTCCGCGGAAGAGAGCCTCGCCGAGCTCGAAGACATCCTGCGACGGTATCACCTGGGTGTCGCGGTGCCCGGTACTGGCGAGAAGCTTACGCGCGAGCAGGCGCTGGCGCGAATCCGAAAGCTCGGCTTTACGACGGGTGAGGCGCTACGCCTGCTGAGGCCGAAAGGCCAAAATTAGAGCATCTGCCGGCTGTGAGCAGTCCGGCTTTGAATACCTGCCTTGACACTGGCCGGCGCCGCGCTAGGTGACTCATTGCGGGATGACCGAATTGATCTTCAGCATCCGAGAACCACCTGCGGGTGGGAGGCCGCCCGCAGGGCGCGTGAAGGCGCGTCTGTCCTCTCTATTGCCCATACCCAATCGGAAAGGAATGCGCGATGAAACTAGCTTCCGCGATGGTCAAGCGCACCCTGGATCAATTCGATGCAGAGGCTCTTCCCGACAACCATCCGGCGCAGCCGCAGTTGAGCGAGCTGTTCGGGGAGCACACGTTCTTTTTGGACGCGAACGGCCTCAATATTGTGGAGCCGACCGAGTCCAGCCAGGCGAAGGCGTCGACATGGCAGGTCGTCAAGCTTGCCAGCTGGAAGGACGCCACTCAGACCAGCCTGATGCCTCACGACCCCGAACCGACCGACATCGTGTTCACGCTCCCCCCCAACGGTCCGGACGAGGCCGCCTGATACCGGGCGCAGCGCCCTTCGCCGCGCAGGAGCGGACGACGGCGAGGGCGCGCTTGCGCACGCTGTGGGGCCGCCGGCGACCGCTTACCCCGTTTTCTGCGGGACACACCAGATAGTCTTACACGGGCCGGCCGTTAGCCTGAGTGAATTGACAGGGCTGAACCTCGCCCCCATACTCTCCCGCTTTCCTGCTTGATGGTTCGGGTCGGCAAGGCCGGCCTTCCCCCCGCAGCGAGGAGAGTGGCCGATGATGCGCGACCCCGGCAGACGAAGCCGGCGTTCGGGATGGGTGCGGAGAATCACCCCGGCGGGAAACCGGCGACGACGATAGACCCGCGTCCCGTCGTTTCCCTCCAGTCAATCGCGCAGGAGACGTTTCCGTGATACCAGCTGTTATGCCCACCTATGGCCGGTGGGATGTCGAAGTCGACCGGGGAGAAGGCCCCTATCTTTACGCGACCGACGGTCGCAAATTTCTCGATTTTACCAGCGGCATCGCAGTAACCGGGCTCGGTCATGGCCACCGGCATGTCGTTGCTGCACTTTGCGAGCAAGCGAATCGGCTGTGGCACACCTCCAACCTCTTCCGCATCCCGGGGCAGGAGGAGCTGGCGCAGCGCCTGGTCGACAACAGTTTTGCCGACACCGTGTTTTTCGGCAATTCCGGGGCCGAAGCTTGCGAGCTGGCGATCAAGATCGCACGCAAATATCAGTCGGAGACCGGCCATTCCGAACGCTATCGCGTGATCGGTTGCCACGGTTCTTTTCACGGGCGCACGTTTGCAACATTGGCGGCCGCCGGAAACGAAGCATACCTGAAAGGCTTCGGCCCGCCGATGGAGGGGTTTGACCACGTCGCTTTCGGCAATCTGAACGAAATGCGCGCCGCTGTCGGCAAGGAAACTGCGGCGATCATGGTTGAGCCCATCCAGGGCGAGGGCGGTGTACGCGCCGCGCCGGAAGGCTATCTGCGCGGGCTGCGCGACATTGCCGACGAGTTCGGCCTGGCCCTCATTTATGACGAGGTCCAGTGCGGGATGGGGCGCACCGGCAAGCTGTTCGCGCATGAATGGGAGGGCGTAGCGCCTGATATCATGACGATCGCCAAGGCGCTCGGCAACGGCTTTCCGGTCGGCGCATGCCTCGCGACCGAGCGCGCGGCGGTGGGCATGGTCGCCGGAACGCACGGGTCAACCTTTGGCGGCAACCCGCTGGCGATGGCGGCGGGCAACGCGGTCCTCGACATGATGCTCGAGCCCGGATTCTTCGAGCACGTGGGCGCGACGGGTCAGCTGCTGCGGGGACGGCTCGAGACCTTTGTCCGGTCCTACCCCAAGCTCTTCGCCGAGCTGCGCGGGTCCGGCCTGCTGCTCGGGATCCGCTGCATCATCCCGGCGGCGGATTTCGTCACGAAGCTGCGCGCGCATGGCCTGTTGACCTTGACCGCGGGCGAGAATGTGCTGCGCATCCTGCCGCCGCTCATCGTTGGCGAGCGCGAAATCGACGAGGCGCTCGACGTCATGAACAAGGTCGCCCGGGAATGGCGGGCGTGAGAAACATCGCGCACAACGTCGCCTCGATCGAGGGGCGGCATCTGCCTCCGGATCCGCCGCGCCACTTCCTCGACATCGACCAGTTCGAGGCACCCGCTCTCGAGGCAATGCTCGACACCGGGCTCGCCTACAAGAACGGGCGCCGGGACCGGCCGCTTGTCGGCAGGACCCTGGCGTTGATCTTCGAAAAGCCGTCGACACGGACCCGCGTCTCCTTCGAGGTGGCGATGCGCCAGCTCGGCGGCGACACGATCTACCTCAATACGGCCGACAGTCAGCTCGCCCGCGGCGAGACGGTGGCCGATACGGCACGTGTGCTGTCGCGGTATGTCGATGCGATCATGATCCGCACGAATCAGCCGCTGAAGCTGGACGAACTCGCGCGTCATGCCACCGTTCCGGTGATCAACGGGCTGACCGATACATCGCATCCCTGCCAGATCATGGCCGACGTAATGACTCTGCAGGAAAAAAAGGGCCCGGTGGCCGGCAAGGTCGTCGCCTGGAGCGGCGACGGCAACAATGTTTCGGCCAGCTGGGTGCATGCCGCCGTGCGCTTTGGCTTCGTATTGCGGCTTGCCTGCCCCGAGGAGCTCAGCCCCCCGCCGCGTCTCTTCGACTGGGCGCGGCGCGAGGGCGGCCGCGTCGAGCTGACGACGGACCCCGTGCAGGCCGTCAGCGAAGCAGATTGCGTCGTCACCGACACGTGGATTTCGATGGGTGTCGAAGCCAGCGTCAACCGCCACAACATGCTGGCTCCGTACCGGGTTGACGAGTACCTGATGGCGCAAGCGAAGCCGGATGCTATCTTCATGCACTGCCTGCCGGCGAAGCGCGGAGAAGAGGTAACCGCCGGGGTGATCGACGGTCCCCAATCGGTGGTCTGGGACGAGGCCGAGAACCGGCTGCACGCGCAAAAGGGGATTCTCACGTGGTGTCTCGGCTGACATGTCGTGATTTGGGAGTGCGGCGCTGTCATTCCGGGGCGCGGCGAGCGTCTGTCAACCCGCAGGCCATGAACGCGGTCAGCTGAGCAAACGGGCGGGCCGGGGTTTCTTGGTCCCGGGTCTGCGCGCCGGGGATGATCCCGGAGTGGCGGTGGGCAGCGATGCTCTTAAACTCTTGAAGCGCGGGAGCGTTTTACCGTGAGTTCGCCCAGTACTGCACCCGACGACCTGATACAACCTTTCCGGCTCGACCCTTTTGCGCTGCGCGGGCGTCTTGTCCGGTTGGGCCCGGCAATCGACCGCATCCTGTCGCAGCACGACTATCCCGAGCCCGTGGCCAGGATGCTGGGAGAGGCGATCACACTCGCCGTCGTGCTTGCCGGCGCGCTCAAATATGACGGGATTTTTACGCTTCAGACGAAGGGTGACGGCCCGATTCGCATGATGGTCGCGGATGTCTCGACGCAAGGCGCGCTACGCGGTTATGCACAGTATGATGCGGCAAAGCTCGACGCCGCGCTGGCTCGAGCCGGGATCTCCGCCCCCTCGGTGCCGCTTCTCGTCGGCTCGGGCTACATCGCCTTCACGGTTGATCAGGGAGAGGACACCGAGCGCTACCAAGCCATCGTGGAGCTCGCCGGCACGACGCTCACCGAATGCGCGCATCACTATTTTCGCCAATCCGAGCAGCTGCAGGCAGGGATTAAGCTGTCGGTCGACCGATCGGGGCCGGGCGGTACCTGGCGCGCCGGCGGGCTGATGCTTCAGCGCGTGCCGCCCGAGGGCGGTTACGGCATCATAGCCGACGATGTCGAAGACGGCTGGCGGCGGGCGATGGTCCTGATGAGTTCGGCGACCGCAGAGGAGCTCGTCGATCCCGATTTGCCGCCGCACGGGCTGCTGTTTCGCCTGTTCCATGAAGAGGGTGTTCGAGTTTACAACACGCACGCGCTCGAAGCGCGCTGCCGATGTTCGCGCGAGCGCATCGAGGGAATACTGCGCGCCTTTCCGCGCGAGGAGCTCGACGACATGCGCAAACAAGGGGTCACGACTGTGACCTGCGAGTTCTGCAACACCCGCTACGGCTTCACCCGGGCTGATCTCGACCGGCTGTTGGCCGCGGATTCTTGATGGTTCGCGTTCGGGGCGGCTGCCGCATGAGCACGAGCTACGAAGCTGAATGGGTTGCTCGCTTCGGTGAGGAAGGGAGGTTCACGGGTGACCTCCCGGACCTTCCCTGGCTGCGACAAATATTGCTTCGGCGCACCCATCGGCGCTACGCCGAGCGCCCGGTTGCCGAGCCGCTTTTGCGGCTGCTGCTGGGGGCGGCCTTCGCGGCCTCCTCGAAATCGGACTTCCAGCAGGCTTCGGCCATTTGGGTCAAGAACCGCAACCAGCGCGAGCGCCTCGCCGCGCTGGTGCCCGACATGCCCTGGGTCGGCAGTGCGCCAGTATTCCTGGTGTTCTGCGGCGATGCGCACCGTCTGGAACGGATCGGCAGGTTGCGCGACCATTGCCAGGATAACGGCAGGCTCGAAGGATTCTTTAATGCGGCGATCGATGCTGCACTGGTCATGCAGACTTTCATTCTGGCGGCCGAGACCGCGGGTTTGGGCTGCTGCCCGATCAGCGTCATTCGCAACCATGCCGACGCGGTCGCCGAAATCCTGCGCCTGCCGGAAAAGGTGTTCCCGGTGGCAGGAGTGTGCGCCGGCTATCCGGCCCTCCCCGGTCACATCAGCATGCGCCTGCCATCGCAGGTGACAGTTCACACCGACCAGTATGACGACAAGCACCTCGCCCAAGCCGTTGATGCCTATGATCACCGCCGAGACGCACGATATTCCCTTCCGCGCGAGCAGCAGCGCTCGCCGGATATCTTCGGTTACGCCTCATTTTACGGCTGGTCGGAGGACAAGGCACGGCAGGCAACCCGACCCGAGGGCCAGTGCTTCCCCTGCCATCTGCGGGCGCGCGGTTTCACCCTCGATTAACCCGCTGCCGGTACGCTGCGCCCTGGAAGCGCACGCGGCAGAGATTACATCTCCCGCGGCTGGATTGCCGTTCATTTGCGGACGCCAACAGGTTCCGGCCCGCGCCAACACCTCGCCGCCAAAGGTCCAATGATCAAGATCTCACGCCAATACGCCCCGGCTGTCAGGGCCGCCGCTGCCGTTTTGGTCACACTCACGCTCCACGCCTGTGACAGTGCCGGTGCCGGCACCGGGGCCTATCCAGCCGATGCCCCCGATCTCGGCCTCATTCAGAAGGCCATAAAACAGGTCGAGCGGAATTACGTCGCGCCCGTAAGTGGCAGCGACCTCACCAAGGATGCCCTGAGGGGCATGCTTACCCGGCTGGATCCGCATTCCGATTACATGGATCAAGAGCAGTACCAGCAGATGACGGCGGTCACGCGCGGCCGGTTCGGCGGCATCGGGGTCGAACTGACCCTCGAGGGGAAAGTGCCGGAAGTTATCTCGCCGATCGACAGCACACCGGCCGCCGATGCCGGGATCGAGCCGGGGGACCGGATCGTCAAAATCGACAACCAGCCCACCACCGGGATGGATGTGGAGGAGATCGTCAAGCGGCTGCGCGGCGCGCCGGGCAGCCAGGTGAGACTGACGATCACCCGCAGTGACCGCAGCCCGTTCGATGTGAGGTTAACGCGCAATGTGATACGCGTTGTCTCGGTGAAATCCGGCCTCAAGCGCGACAACGTCGGCTACGCCCGGATCACGACCTTTACCGAGAACACCGCTTCCGAACTCGCCGCCGCGATCAACCGCATGAAAGCGCAGGCGCGTGGCAAGTTGAACGGCTTCATCCTCGACCTTCGCAACGATCCCGGGGGATTGCTGGACGCCGCCATCGACGTGAGCGGGATCTTTCTTGACGGCGGCGTCGTGGTGACCACGCACGGCCGAAACAGCGCGGACGATCACACATATCGCGCCGCGGTAGCGGGCGACGTGTTGCGTGGGGTGCCGATCGCCGTGCTGATCAACAGCGCGTCGGCATCAGCCGCCGAGATCGTCGCGGGTGCCCTGCAGGATCATCACCGCGCGACGGTGATGGGCACGCCCAGCTTCGGCAAAGGTTCGGTGCAGACGATCATCCCGCTCGAGGGGCGAGGCGCTCTCCGCCTGACCACAGCCCTCTACTACACGCCTTCCGGCCGGTCGATCCAGAGCCAAGGCATCACGCCTGATGTCGTCATCAACGTGCCTAAAAATCAGCAGGTCGCAAACGCCGTCGTCAGCTTCGAGAGCGATCTCTACGGGGCTTTGAAAAACGCGGGTTCGCTCAATTCCGTGCGGGGCTCAAAGCCGGTTGTTCCGGCCGCCCGGGCCGCCGACTCGGGCGAACACCCGATCAAGCCAATGATCATCGGAACCGGAAGCGACCCTCAGATCGCGGCAGCGCTCGACTTCCTGCAGAAGGCTGTACGGCGGGACGCCAGCACGCATCACGGGTGAGCGAAGCAGACAGCCGGTCATCTCGCGCCGCCCGATGTATCCCGCTGCAATTGACGCGGCGGAGTAACAGCGTACGCACCGGGAGGGAGGCCCCCGAGGTCGCCGAGAGGCGGACAGCTCGACGTCGGGCGGTCGGCACCGACGAGCCACAGTTGAGCTCTCACATGTCCATGATGTCGCGAAGGCGGGGGTTCATCGCAATTCAAAGGCGGCTGGCCGGCAACCACACCGGGAAGCACGGTCATCGAAGGATTGTTGTCCGGCCTCGTCAGCCGATCCCGACGCAATGAGCGTCGCAACGGATCGTCCGTCGAAGAGGGTCGGCCTGGGGACGATGCCGCGGACGATGTATCCACCGCGCAAGGTGCTGGCGAGAACCGCGCGGAGCGATGACCGTCGCAACCCGCTGGCTTCAGGCCGGGGGAGGTTCAGGAAAGCCGATACGCAAGCCCGTCCTTTGACGGCCGCGACAGGCAGCGCGGTTGTGCCGACACGATTGCGCACAATGCTGGCGACGCGGGCCACTCTCCCGGGGGCGCCGTTCGAGCGCACGGTGCCGGTCCGGGCGGTGGACGCGTCGGACCCGCCGCGCGGCAACGGCCTGAACTGATGGAGGGCGGGGAGACGACGTGGTCTGGACCCCTGCCACCCCCGCGAACACGCAATCGAAGGGTAATGCTGCAGGAGCATGGGGAGCATTCCGCCTCTCCCACCGTTTTTCGCCGTCTTTTCCGGCCCGCCGATGACTGTGCCGGCCTCATGCGCAAGGCGGCTTGCCTGGACGCCCGTGCGAATGCGCAGCACCCGCCCCATCCCGTTCCCCGATACCGCCTTCTCGTGCGTGCTCGCGTACTTTACGATGGCGCGAAGAAAGCGACAGCGGGCACAGGAGATGGATGACAGCACCGAGAATATCATCATCGATACCGCCACCCGCATATTTCAGGATTTATGCGCGCCCAATACTGTCAACGAGGCGGAGAAGGGGGTTTGGCCCAAGGCTTTGTGGGACGCGCTTGCGGGCTCGGGCCTGCCGCTGACCTGGGTCCCCGAGGAATTGGGCGGAGCCGGTGCGTCGGTTGCCGACGGGTTCGCGGTATTAAGGGTGGCCGGCCGCTTCACCGCCCCGGTGCCGCTCGCCGAAACGCTGATGGCCGGCTGGTTGCTTGCGCGGGCCGGTATCGCAGTGCCAAGCGGACCGCTGACGATCGCGCCGATCCACGCCGATGGACATATTGCGCTCACCCCCGGCGGCACGCTCACGGGCCGGGCGCGCAAAGTACCGTTCGCCCGCAACGCGCGCCACATCGCGGTCCTCGCCGAGCAGGAAGGCAGGATGCTCGTTGCTCTTGTTGCGGCCACCGGTCTATCGATCAATCGTGCCGTCAGTCTCGCCGGGGAGCCGCGCGACGATGTCTCGTTCGACGACGTTGTCCCTGCGACCGCGGGCCCGGCCGCCGTCGATCAGAATCTCTTGGTCGGTTTCGGCGCGGCGGTACGGCTCCAGCAGATGGCCGGCGCGCTCGAGAGGATCCTCGAAGCGTCAGTGCAGTATGCGCTCGACCGCTCGCAGTTCGGGCGCCCGATTGCAAAGTTCCAGGCGATCCAGCACAACCTCGCGATATTGGCGGGCGAGGTGGCAGCGGCGAGCGCCGCCGCGGGCGCAGCCGCCGAAGCCTGTCTCAATCCCGATATCCCGGTCAGCGAGATAGCGATCGCCAAAGTGCGCGGCGGCGAAGCGGCGGGCACCGGCGCCGCAATCGCGCACCAAGTGCACGGCGCGATGGGCTTCACTTATGAGCACTCGCTGCACCACGCGACCCGGAGGCTTTGGGCGTGGCGAGAAGAGTTCGGCAACGAGGCCATGTGGGCTGCGCGCCTCGGGCGGATAGTGGCCGAACGCGGCGCCGACGAACTCTGGCCCCTTATTACCGCAGGATCCTGAGAGACCGATGAGTTACAGCTTTCGCTTCGATCCGATCGAGCTGCCCCAAGAAGCCAAGGAATTGCGCAGCGAGGTCAGGGCCTTCCTGCGCGAGGAAGCCGAGGCAGGAACCCTGAGCGCCGGTAGCGGCGAGGGGTCGTTTTCGCGCGAATTCAGTCGCAAGGTCGGGGCCAAAGGTTGGATCGGCATGACTTGGCCGAAAAAATACGGCGGGCACGAGCGCTCGCATCTCGAACGCTATGTCGTGATCGAGGAGATGCTGGCGGCGCGTGCGCCGACCCGCGCTCATTCGACCGCCGACCGCCAGAGCGGTCCGGTCATCCTGCGCTACGGTCAGGAGGAGATCCGGCAGAAGATCCTGCCGCAGATCGCCCGCGGGGAACTTTGCTTCTGCATCGGGCTCAGCGAGCCCAATTCGGGCTCGGACGTGTTCGCTGCGTCGACGCGCGCGACCAGAACGGATGGCGGATGGCGGGTCAACGGCCGCAAGATCTGGACCAGCAACGCCCATCAAGCCGATTACATGATCGCGCTGCTGCGCACTTCGCCGCCGACCAAGGAAAACCGGCGTCACGGCCTCACTCAGTTCCTCGTCGACATGAAGGCGCCGGGGATCACGATCCGTCCGATCATCAACCTGAGCGGTGCGCACGATTTCAACGAGGTGGTATTCGATGATGCGTTCCTGCCGCACTCACACCTGATCGGCGGAGTCGATATGGCCTGGACGCAGGCGACCGACGAACTCGCCTATGAGCGCAGCGGCCCTGACCGCTGGATCGAGACGTTCCCGTGTCTGGTTGAGCTGGTCCGGCGGGCCGGCGAGGAGCCGGACGAGCGCCTCGCCGAAGGGATCGGGCGCGAGGTCGCGCATCTGGCGACATTGCGGCGCATGTCGCTTTCGGTTGCCGGCATGCTGCAAGCCGGCAAAACACCGTCGGTCGAAGCCGCGGTGGTCAAGGACCTCGGGACTAATTTCGAGCAGGCGCTGCCCGACAAAGTCAGGCTTCTGGCGCCGCCGATCGGCGATTCGCAACCCGACAGCAACGACGATCGCTTCGAAGAGGCGTTGCGGCACGCAACCTTGATTGCACCCAAGCTGACCATTCAGGGCGGCACGCGCGAGGTGCTGCGCGGCATCATAGCGCGTGGCCTGGGGCTGCGTTGAGCCGATGCCGGATCTGAAACCGCTCCTGTCGCCGGACAGTGTCGCGATCATCGGCGCCTCGGGCGACACCGAGAGTCTGCGCGGTCGCCTCACGCGCGCGCTGATCGGGCATGGTTATGACGGCCGTGTCTATCCGGTGACACGCAGTCAGAGCGAGGTGCTCGGCATGCCGGCCTATTCGTCGGTCGACGCTCTGCCCGGCCCTGTCGACCTCGCGGTCATCCTCGTCCCGGCGGCCCACGTGATCGCCACGCTCGAGCAGTGCGGCAGGCGCGGGATACGCGCCGCCGTCGTGATCAGCTCCGGCTTCGCCGAAGAGAGCAACGAGGCCGCGCGCGCCCGCGACATCGAACTGGGCAGGGTCGCGGAACATTATGGCATCGTGGTCTGTGGCCCTAATTCCGAGGGCATCGTCAATCCCTCGAGGCCGCTCGTCGCCACCTTCAGCCCGGTTTTCCACGATCCGGGCCGAAGCCTGCTACCGGCGGCGAGCAAAGCAAGGCCTATAGCGGTCAGCTGCCAGAGCGGTGCGCTGACCTTCTCGTTTCTGAGCCGCGGCCGCGACAAGCAATTGCGGTTTACGCATCAGGTGAGTGCGGGCAACCAGACGGTACTCGAGGCGCATGATTACGTGGATTGGTGGCTCGAGGAGGGCAGCGCCGACATTTTCCTCCTCTATCTCGAGGGGATCCGCCGTCCGGAGCGTTTCCGCGCGGTCGCACAGAAGGCAGCACACGCCGGCAAACCGCTGATCGTCGCCAAAGTCGGCCGCTCCGCCGCCGGGCGCCGGGCTGCCGCCTCGCACACCGGCGCGTTGGCGCAGGCCGGAAACATCGACGATGCGGTCTTTCGCCGCTGCGGCGTCATCCGCGGCGAGGATCTCGACCACATGCTCGATGTTGCGGCGGCCTTCTCTTTCTGCCGGTTGCCACGCGGCAACCGCGTAGCCGTCATCACCGGGTCGGGCGGCAGTGCCGTATGGATGGCCGATATTCTGTCGGCGCACGGGCTCGAATTGCCGGTTTTGGAGGACGACATCCAGCGCCGCGTTCTGGCGCTGCTGCCGTCTTATGCGTCGGCGCAAAATCCTGTCGACGGCACCGCACAGGCGATCCATGAGGTGGGTTATGCCCGGCTCGTCGAGATCGTCCGCGAATCGAAACGGATCGATGTGATTCTGCTGATCGGCTCGCTGGCAAACGAGGCGACGGCGGCCGAGCGGGCAAAGGAGCTCGCGACGGTCACGGCGTCCACCGACCAGCCGATCATCTTGTCCACCTACACAACCGCTTCGCCGGGAGCGATGGCGCGGTTCGCCGATGCGGGTATCCCCTGTTATACTTCGATGCCGAGCTGCGCCCGCGCGATCCGCGCACTGGTCGATTATGCTGCGTTTCAGGCGCGGCGGCAGCAGGCCAAACCGGCGCCGGCAACACCGCCGGATCTGCGCGGGGAAATCCGCCACGTGCTCGCCGCCGCCGGGCCTGTTCTGAGCGAGGCCGAGGCCAAATCAGTGCTCGCACGCTACGGCGTTCCGCGTCCGACCGAAATGCTGGCAGTGAATGCCGATGAGGCAGCCGCGGCGGCCGACCGGATTGGCGGCCCGGTCGCACTCAAGGTGCAATCCCCGCAGATTCCGCACAAGACCGAGGCCGGTGCGGTCGTTCTCGGCATTACCGGTGAAAGGGCCGTCCGTGACGCCTACCGGCAGGCGCTGGCAAACGCCAGAGCGGCCCATCCGGAGGCGCGCATAGAGGGTGTTCTGGTGCAGGCGATGGCGCCGCGCGGCCGCGAAATGATCCTTGGCGTTTCGCGCGACCCGACATTCGGCCCGATGCTGATGGTGGGGCTCGGCGGCGTTCACGTTGAGCAACTGCACG
>JAFMSA010000457.1 GCA_017353855.1 Alphaproteobacteria bacterium | reverse complement strand
ATCCCGAGCACGCGCAGGCGGGTGTTTCGAGTGCGAGCGACCGGCGCGCCCATGTCGAGCGTATCGAGCATGCTGAGCTCGTCGAAATGCTTCTCCACGAGATCGGCTAATTTCAGCAGAACTTGCTGACGCTCAAAGGGCTTGAACTTGCTCCACGGACCTTCGAAGGCGGCGCGCGCCGCCGCGACGGCGTGGTTGATGTCCTCGGCATCGCCTTCCGCAACGGTCGCCAGGAGCTCGCCGGTCGCCGGGTTGCGGCTCTCGAAGGTCTTGCCCGAAGCGGCCCGCACCCATTCGCCGTTGATCAGCATCCGCTTGAATTGGCCATCGGCAAAGGGATGCCGGGTTTCCGTAATGGTTTGTGGCATTGCCATCGTTCAGCTCCTGCTGCTCGAGTACCGGGCCGCGGCGGCCAATTACAGCGTTGCCGCGACCGCTTTCACTTCCGTGTAGAGCTCGACGTTTCGAACCCCATCTCGCGTCCCAGCCCGACCGCTTGTAACCGTCGGAGGGAAGGGCGGGATCGCGGAAATTGTGCGTTGACCCACGCCATGCCGGCCCTTGATGCGGCGGGCGAGTTTGTGGGCGGTGCCGAGCGATGAGTGCTCACCGCTCAGGCCATGCTCGTGTCGTTCACAGCGCGGGCGATCGGCTCGAGATCGTCGTCGCGAACGCCATCGCGTCGGCGCCGGGACCGAAGATCTCCTCGCGCACGACCGACATCTCGAGCATTCACTTGGTCAACACCGCCGGCTGCACGAAATATCCCGAGCCGATGACCACTTTTCCGCCTTGGCGGGACTCGCCTTCCAGTATCAGGCATGCGCTTGAACTTCTCGTCTGAGACGAGCGCGCGGGGTCTCCGGCTCGAGCCCAGGACCGACGCGGTCCACGTGGCGCGGTCGGCACTCGCAGCCTCAAGCTTGGCGGCGAGCAAGCTCGTAGCGGGCGAACCTAAGCGCGTGTGAGCCGTTGCGATCTCCATGGTTCTCCACGATATATATGATCAGATATATCGTGCACAATCTCTTCCGAGGGGCATTCAGCCAACCTGTCGGCATCTTACGAATGCCGCCGGAGGCGGCTAATGACAGGTATCGAGTGAACGATGAGCAGGAGGGGTTAATCTACGCAGAGCTTAACGCATCGGTGAATGATCCTCATGCTCGTGGCTGACCTGTCATCGCTGACTGCCCCGCGAGAGCCGCATGTCTGCGCGCACAGCACAACCATCATGTATCATGGAGGCAGCCTGACCGCGGCTTCCTCGCCGATGGAGACTTTGTTCACGCAGCAAAACCGGCGTCAGCGTGACGGATGGCGTTTCCGGCAGTGTCGGCGCCGCCCGGCGAGTAGCAACGGGTCAGGAGCCTTGCGAAATCTTAGCCGGCGCTGATTACAAAGACATCGACCTGCTGCTCAAACCGGCGGGCTTTGCAGATTACGACATCCTGTTCGCTCAAAGGCGTGGCCCATACGAGGAACAGCCGGGACGCGGCAGCGGGTAATACCTTCCTCCACCGGACTGCGTCCAGGCGGTGGCCATGATTGGTACGCGCAGTTGATGCAGTCGGGCGTTCCGATCAGTAGTTTCCGTCCCTTTCTGAACCGAGCGGCTATCGCGCGGATTTGATCTTGCAGGCGAACCGGCTCTACCGGGGGTCAACCTTTTCGATCTGCTGCCGTGTCGCGTCTTAAAATCCAATGGGCATTGGGCACGACTTATGACGATCAGATCATGTATCAGACTGCGTTCGACAAAGTCGTATCGCGACGCAATGCTGCCCGACAAACTTAGCGTTTCGAGGCCAAAGCGGAATGACAGCTATCGGCAGGCGGCTATTACAATTCCCGGCCTCAGCCTGTCCGGCACAGATGCAACAATGACCACCCGGACGACGTTGACCGTCTTCAAAACTGCTGTCAACCTGGGTAATGCAATAAAATTCCTGCAATTCCTTGTTCAGCGCTCAGGATGTCTGCGATGCAGACACCGGCAGGACCAACCCCGATCAGATTGCCGGCGTAGCATTGATGCGGGTGCAGCGCGCAGCAGACCCCTGAGGGGCTCGACGGGAGTGACAAGAAAGCGGAGATGGGATGATGGAGTATGTCAAGCTCGGCCGCACTGGCCTCGAAGTGTCTCGAATCTGCCTGGGGTGCATGAGCTACGGGGCTCCGGATCAGGGGAACCATGCCTGGAGTCTCAGCGAAGAGGAGAGCCGCCCCTTCATCGAGCGGGCGCTTGAGGGCGGAATCAATTTCTTCGACACGGCGAATCGCTATTCTCTTGGCGGCAGTGAGGAGATCCTGGGCCGGGCAATCAAGGATTTCGCGCGACGCGACGAGGTCGTCATCGCGACCAAGGTCTACGGACGGATGCGGCCGGGACCGAACGGCGGCGGCTTGTCACGCAAAGCGATCATGGCGGAGATCGATGCCAGTCTGAGACGGCTGGGCACTGACTACGTCGATCTCTATCAGATTCACCGTTGGGACTACGGCACCCCGATCGAGGAGACGCTCGAAGCGCTGCACGACACCGTGAAGGCCGGAAAGGTGCGGTACATCGGGGCGTCCTCGATGCATGCGTGGCAGTTCGCCCGGGCTCTTGGGATCTCCGAATGCAACGGTTGGACGCGCTTCGTCAGCATGCAGAATTTGGTGAACCTGCTCTACCGCGAGGAAGAGCGAGAAATGCTGCCGCTATGCGCAGCCGAGGGGATCGGCGTCATCCCCTGGAGCCCGCAAGCCCGCGGGCGGCTGACCCGGGACCGGGACTATACAAGCATCAGGACCGAAACCGACGACGCACACCAAAGGCTCTTCGGGAAATCCGACGAGGCCGATCAAAAGGTTGCCGACCGCGTCGCCGGGGTCGCTGCGGCGCGGGGCATTTCGCGCGCGCAAGTGGCGCTGGCATGGCTCCTCTCAAAGCCGGTCATCACGGCTCCGATCGTCGGCGCTACGAAACTCCACCATCTTGACGACGCTCTCGCATCTGTGAACGTGAAACTTTCGGCCGGCGAGATTACTTCTCTCGAAGAACTGTATGTGCCGCATGCGGTGGTCGGTTTCGCCTAGATGTATTTCGGGAGGCAGTTGTGCGCCAACGAGCCCTGTTCTTGCGTCCGGTGTTGATTCTCGCGGCGTTGCTTTCGGCGTCGGTCGTCGTATTACGAGGCGTCCCGTCGGTGGCCGAGAGTGCACGCTCGATTCCGCCGCCGATAATCGATGAACCGGCGAACCCAGACGCGACATCTGAGGTCGCGGTGCTCGCCGGCGGCTGCTTCTGGGGCGTTCAAGGTGTGTTCCAGCATGTCGGCGGCGTCACGAGCGCCGTTTCCGGCTATGCCGGCGGCAGCGCCGATACGGCGCATTACGAAATGGTCAGTAGCCATACGACCGGGCACGCGGAAGCGGTCCAGGTGAGGTTCGATCCACGCCGCATCAGTTACGGCCGCCTGCTGCAGATCTATTTCTCGGTCGCGCACGATCCGACCGAGCTCAACCGTCAGGGGCCCGATTTCGGGCCGCAGTACCGCTCGGCAATTTTTCCGGTGAACGCGGAGCAGACGCACGTTGCCGAAGCCTACATTAACCAGCTCAACCGCGCGCATGCGTTCGATGCTCCGGTCGTCACCAAAATCGAGCCGGACCAGCATTTCTATCCAGCCGAGGATTATCATCAGAATTTCGTCACGCGTAATCCAAATTACCCTTACGTGGCTATCAACGATCTGCCGAAGATCGAGAGTTTAAAACGCCTGTTTCCCGAGCTTTATCACGCAACTCCGATACTCGTCGCGGTGGCAGCGCGGGACTGACGGCGGCGACGATGCTCGTTAGCGATCATAGCGTCGCGTTTCGGGGCGAGTCGATCACCACCATTCCCGGCGTCGACGACGTATCCTTTGGCCGCATGACCCGGGGGCGGGGCTTTGTTTCCTGGACCGTACCGGTGCAAGGCTTGAGCTTATCGGTCATAGCCGCCATCGCGCGACGCGGCGGTTCCGGTCCTGTTACCCCTGGGTTTCGTCCTATATGCCTACGGTAGTCATAATGATTGGAAACCCTTCTATGCGGGAAATCCAGATCGCGTGACGCGAAGGCCAGACTATCGGCCGTTGTGGACGACGCTGTGCGGGGCGAGGCTTCGATCATCACTCGTCACGGCAAGCGGGAAGCCGTCATCTTGAGCTTCAAGGAATGGGAACGGCTGTCTCGGGTGCCGTCCTTCAGCCGGCTGCTGACGGCCGCGCCGGTCAGCCCCGACGATCTGCTGGAGCGCGATCGAACGCCGCTGCGCACAGGCGATCCCTGAGCGCTTGTCTATCTTGTCGACGCAATGTCATCCCGGCCGGTGCGCCGTCCAGGCTCGTGCGG
>JAFMSA010000058.1 GCA_017353855.1 Alphaproteobacteria bacterium | reverse complement strand
ATGCGTGCTTAGCCATATGCATGCCCGAGCGACGGCTATTTGAGCAATTGGCGCCGCCATCTCAGGCTGCCGTGCAGCCGCCGGTCGACCTCGCCTTCGGCAAGGCAGCTTTTCGATTGCCTCTCGGCCCGCGCCGCATGATGGTCGCGCTCGGCGCGCTTATCTGGGCCCGCTGCGCCTGGCGCTGGCCCGGTGCCAGACCGCACGCGTGCCGACCTAATCCATCGCCGATGAGCCACCGCGCCGCTGGGGTCCAACCGACACCATCTCGCGGCAAGCGCTGCACGGCTCACCGGTCGGGCGGACCGGCGTACTCGTTAGGCGCCGCGCCCCCGCCGGTCGTTCACCTGCTAGAGGCGACTCTGGGTTGGTGTCCTGGCGGCAATGCTGGCCACGGCGACGCTTCTGGCCGATAGTCGCGGCGCGCAAGCGGCTGATCGTATCCTCACCGACATTTTATACCGCGGGACGGTGCGCATCGCGACCGCGATGGGCGCCCCGCCGTATGGATTCAAAGACGAGAATGGCAATCTCCAGGGCTACGATATCGACATCGCCAATTTGCTGCCGATGCAACTCGGCGTGGATCAAGACGGACACCGCCGGTCGCGTCGCGATGCTGCAGACCAAAAAGGCCGACGTCACGAAGAGGGGCACTGTTGACAGCAACGCTGACACGCTTCCAAGACCAAACGCCGTCGGGTTGATGACGTAAGCCATTTGCCCCGACGCATGGACGAGCGTGACACCTCCAGCAGATACGGGTTCCTGTCGCTTGGTTGCTCCCAGCGCGTGCCGACTCGCAAGGACCAGGCCATTTCCAGTAGGTCATAAGTCGCTGGCCCGGAAATTGCTGCTTCCCGTCAAATACGACCGCGAGGTGGGGATCGTGCGATGACAAAGGTGTCGGCGTGGTTAAGCCTATCTGTCGCGCTCGGCTTGCTCGTCCTTGGCGCTGCGAGCGGGGAAGCCAAAACCTTTCGCTGGGCGAATGACGGAGATCCCACGACGATGGACCCGCACGCACGCAGCGACGGGTTCGTCACGTCGTTCGACATGAACATTTACGAGCCGCTGATCCGCCGTGACCGGAATTTGAAGCTCGAGCCGGCACTGGCGACCGAATGGGCGAGCATCAACCCGACAACATGGCGCATCAAGCTGCGGCAAGGGGTGAAATTTCACGATGGAACGCCGCTCACCGTCGAAGATGTCGTTTTCTCGATCCAGCGCGCCCGCGACGCGGGGGCGGACGCCACCAGCCAATTGGCGCCGGTGAAGGAAGTTAAACCTATCGACGACAGGACGATCGACTTCATCAGCGACGGGCCGGTCCCGATCTTGCCGAACTATCTCGTCTCGGCGGCGATCATGAGCAAAGCGTGGTGTGACGCACACAACACGACCAGTGCGGCCAACCACGAGGGGATCGAGAACTACGCGACCCGCAACGCCAACGGGACCGGTCCGTTCATCCTGAAAGACCGCCAGCCCGGCGTTCGCACGACACTGGTCAGGAATCCGGATTGGTGGGGCATCAAGGACCAGCCAATCGACCCCGATGAAATCGTTTTTACGCGCATCGACAACGCTGCAACCCGCGTTGCCGCGCTGCTATCGGGCGAGTTGGACATGGTCTACAACGTGCCGCCGCAAGACATCGAGCGCATCCGCAAGACCGCCGGCTTTAAAATTTGGCAGGCGCCGGAGCTGCGCACGATCTTTCTCGGCATGGATCAGAGCCGCGACGAGCTTCTTGAATCGAGTGTTAAAGGCAAAAACCCATTCAAGGACAAGCGCGTACGGCAAGCCTTCTACTTGGCGGTCGATGAGGACGCGATCGCCTCAAAGGTCATGCGCGGCCTTGCCCATCCGACGGGGTTGATGGTAGGGCCTGGGGTCAACGGCTACGACGCCACGCTTGACAAGCGGTTTCCTTACGACCCCCGAGCCGCCAAGAAGCTGCTCGGAGAAGCCGGCTATCCCGATGGGTTCGAGGTCGGGTTCGACTGTCCCAACGACCGCTATGTCAACGATCAGGTGATATGCCAAGCGGTTGTCGCAATGCTAGCCAAGATCGGCGTGAAGGCCAATCTACTGGCCCAAACCAAAGCTAAATACTTCGGCAAGATCAACGCACCAAGATTCGAGACAAGCTTTTATCTGCTGGGCTGGACGCCCGGTCCAATCGATGCGCTGAACATGCTGCAAAATCTCACGGCGACGCGAACCGACACCGACGGAATTTACAACAATGGCGGCTATTCGAATCCGCATCTCGACAAACTGATCAAGAAAATCCAGGTCGAGCTCGACGCCGAGAAGCGCAATGAGCTAATTAGCGAAGCCCTGACGATCGTCAAGGACGATTATGTCTACATCCCACTGCATCAGCAGATGGTCGTGTGGGCCAGCCGAGACAATGTGGATCTGGCCCAGTACGCGACCAACGACTTCCCGTGGCGCTATGTGAAGTTGAAGTGAGGCGGTGAGATGACTCTCCACCGCTTTTTCCGGAACGGCGTGTAGCCGTGGTCGCCTTCACCATCCAGCGCCTTCTCCAGTCGGTACTGGTGATGCTGACCGTGGCGTTGATAGCGTTCGCCCTCTTTAACTATGTGGGTGACCCGATCAGCAACATTGTCGGACAGGACACCACACTCGCCGATCGTGACCACTTGCGCGCGGAATTGGGGCTCAACGACAGCTTTATCGCGCAGTTCGCTCGGTTTGTCAGCCACGCCGCTCAAGGCAATTTTGGTCTTTCCTACCAGCAGGCACGGCCGGTGAGCCAGATCATTCTTGAAAAGATGCCGGCGACGCTCGAGCTGAGCTTTACGGCCGCGCTGCTCGCTCTGATCGTCGGCGTGCCGATGGGTATTTATGCGGGCCTCCACCGTCATTCCTGGGTATCACAGACCATGTTGACGGTCTCGCTGATCGGCGTGTCACTGCCGACTTTCCTGATTGGCATCCTTCTGATCCTGATCTTCGCGGTAGTGCTCGGCTGGCTACCGTCGTTCGGGCGTGGCGCGGTCGTCCATATCGGCTGGTGGACGACCGGGCTCCTCACCGCTGAGGGCTTACGCGCGATCATCCTACCGGCGATCACCCTCGCTCTGTTTCAGATGACACTCATCATGCGGCTGGTACGCGCCGAAATGATTGAGGTGCTACGCACCGACTACATTAAATTCGCGCGCGCCCGTGGCCTCACCAGCCGCGCCATCAATTTCGGCCACGCGCTGAAGAATACGCTGGTGCCGGTAATCACAATCACTGGCTTGCAACTCGGCTCGATCATCGCGTTCGCGGTCATCACGGAGACGGTGTTTCAGTGGCCGGGAATGGGGCTGATGTTCATCCAAGCCGTGAGCTTCGCCGATATCCCGGTAATGGCGACCTACCTGGTGTTGGTCGGATTCTTCTTCGTCGTCATCAACCTGGTTGTCGATCTGCTCTATTACGTCGTCGATCCGCGGCTCAGGATCGAGCGCGAGGCCTCGGCCAATGTCTGAACTCACCGCCTCCGGCACTCCCGCTTCGGTTCCCGAGCGGCCGCAACGGTGGATGCGGTTTGTCGACAGCGATCTCTTGTGGAGTTTCTCGCGCTCGCCGGTCACGATGGTCGCCGCGGTTATCGCGCTCGTGATCATCGGCGCCGCGCTGCTCACGCCGCTGATCGCGCCGCAAGACCCGTACGACCTCGCCTCGCTGAGCCTTCTGGATGCGACCGCTCCGCCCGCCTGGCTCAAGGACGGCAGTTGGAACTATCCGCTCGGTACTGACAATCAGGGCCGCGACGTGCTGTCGGCAGTCCTTTACGGTACGCGGCTGTCGCTACTCCTCGGTTGCTCGGCGGTGATCCTCTCGTTCTTACTCGGGGTGACGCTGGGCCTGATCGCTGGCTGGCGCGGCGGCATCGTCGACGCGCTGATCATGCGCGTCGCCGACGTGCAGCTGAGCTTTCCGGCGATTCTCATCGCCTTGTTGATCGACGGCGTCGTGCGCAGCGTCCTGCCACGACAGGTACAGACCGAGATAAGCCTCTACGTGACGGTCCTCGCGATCGCGCTGTCATATTGGGTGCATTTTGCCCGCACTGTGCGCGGCTCGACGATGGTCGAACGCAACAAGGAATACATCCAGGCTGCGCGGGTGATCGGGGTGCATCCGGCGCGGATCGTGGTCGGCCATCTGCTACCCAACGTAGTCGGACCGATATTAGTGATCGCGACGATCAACCTTGCGACCGCCATTCTGACCGAGGCGACTCTGTCATTCCTCGGCGTCGGACTCCCGCCGACCGAACCGTCGCTTGGTACGCTGATCCGCATCGGCAACGACTATCTGCTGTCGGGCGACTGGTGGATCTCGATCTTTCCCGGCATCGCGCTGGCGCTGCTGATCCTGTCGGTCAATCTTTTGGGCGACTGGCTGCGCGACGCGTTTAATCCAAAACTGCGATAGCTCATGCTCCGTCATTGCGAGCGAACCGAATCAATCTCCTTCCATAGGCGTCTCTTCCCGCGATTGCCGCGTCGCCCCGAGGAGTCCTTGCAATGACGCCAAAGAATACCGAGCCGCTTCTTCGGGTCGAGAACCTGCGGGTCGAGGTGCCGAGCCGCCGCGGTGCTCTCACTGCAGTCGACGATGTCAGCTTCGATATCGCGCCCGGCGAGGTGCTGGGGGTCGTTGGCGAATCGGGCGCCGGCAAGTCGCTGACCGGCGCGGCGATCATCGGCCTTCTGGAGCCGCCATTGCGGATCGCCGGCGGCAGCATCACCCTCTCTGGGAGACGAATCGACACGCTGCCATACGAGGCGATGCGGCGCGTCCGCGGCAAGGAAATCGGCGTGATTTTCCAGGACCCGCTGACGAGTCTCAACCCGCTCCACACGGTCGGCCACCAATTGGTCGAAACCGTCCGCACCCATCTCGACATGGGCTCCGTCGAGGCGCGCGGCCGCGCGCTGTCCTTGCTCGGGGAGGTTGGCATTGCCGCGGCCGAGGAGCGGATCGACCATTACCCGCACCAATTTTCCGGCGGGATGCGCCAGCGCGTCGTGATCGCCTTGGCGATCGCCGCCAGCCCGCGCCTCATCATCGCCGACGAGCCGACGACGGCACTCGACGTCTCGGTGCAAGCGCAGATCATCGCGCTTTTGAAGCGCCTCGGGCGTGATCACGGCACCGCTATCATGCTGGTGACGCACGATATGGGGGTGATCGCCGAGACCGCGCATCGTGTCGCTGTCATGTACGCCGGGCGTATCGTTGAGATCGGCTCGGTGCGCAAGATCATCGATAGGCCCAGCCATCCCTACACCGCCGGACTGATGGCCTCGATCCCGCGCACTAGTGGCCCACGCGGACGGCTGCAACAGATCGACGGCACGATGCCGCGTCTGAACGCGATTCCGGAAGGTTGCCCGTTCAACCCGCGCTGCCCTAAGAGGCTCAGCCGATGCCGCCACGACCGCCCTGATCTGATACCCAGCGGTGACGCAGACGTGGCGTGCTGGCTCTACCTGCCTGTCAGCGAGCCCACGCATGCCTGATGACACGATCCTCGAGGTCAACGATCTGCAGCATCATTTCGATGTGTCACCACCAGCGCTTGACCGGGTACTGCGTGGCAAGGGACGCGTCGCAGTCAAGGCGCTCGACGGTGTCAGCTTTTCGATCCGGCGCGGCGAGAACTTTTCGCTGGTCGGCGAATCCGGTTGCGGCAAGACCACAGTCGCGCGGTGCATCGTCGGCCTCTATCGTCCATCGGCCGGAAATATCGTTTTCGATGGCGTCGATATCGGTCGCCTCAAGCAGCGCAACGCGATGTCGCGAGTGCGTCGCCGCATGCAGATGGTTTTTCAGGACCCTTACGCGAGCCTCAACCCGCGCTGGCGGGTTCGGAAGATTGTCGCTGAACCGCTGGTGACGCATCGCCTTGTCACCGACAAAGCCGAGCTACGTACCCGGGTCGGCGAACTGCTCGAGCAGGTGCGCCTGTCGCCCGCCGACGGCGATAAGTTCCCACATGAATTCTCGGGCGGTCAGCGCCAACGCATTTCGATCGCCCGAGCGCTCGCGGCGCATCCGGATCTTCTCGTGTGCGATGAGCCGACCTCGGCGCTCGACGTCTCGGTGCAGGCGCAAATTCTCAACCTGATGAAAGACTTGCAGCGCCGGCTCGGCCTGACCTACCTGTTCATCTCGCACAATTTGGCGGTGATCTATCAGATCTCGGACCGGGTCGGGGTCATGTATCTCGGGCGCCTTGTCGAGGTCGCAACAGCCGATCAGTTGTTTTCGACGCCGCGCCACCCCTACACTCAGCTGTTGTTGGAGACGATCCCCCGCCTCGATCCCCCCGATGGTTCTTCAGGCGAGCGTGAGCCAGTTGCCGGCGAGGTACCGAACCCGATCCACCCGCCGCCCGGCTGCGCGTTCCACCCTCGCTGTCCTCTCGCCAATGACCGCTGCCGCAACGAACGGCCATCGCTGCTCATCGCCGACGACGCCTTCGTCGCCTGCCATGCCGTGCATGAAGGGCGGTTATCTTCTCGGCTAGCGGAGCCCCACTCGCCCGCACGATGCGATTAGCAGCGACCTGAGCGAGCAGAAATTCGCCGCGATCTCTCGATCTCGGGCGCGTACCCCTGGACCCATCTGTAGATGGTCGAGTGATCGACCAAGACGCCGCGTTCGGCCATCATCTGCTCGAGATCGCCCTAGCCCTAGCTTATGCCGTAGCGTCAATACCAGCGCACCGCCCAGAGCACGATCTCGCCCCCCAAAGTGACGCCCCTTGAAGTCCGACGCCGCCCGGCCCCCCTGCTCGAGCCTTCCATCGCAGAACACCGAAGGCTTTGCAACAGAGGCAGATGAAAAGCGCCGGTGGTCAGCGAAAACCATCTACATCGAAAGAAACCATTCCCCTGTGTCAACCATTACTCGTTTCACATCGTCGGCGGGGACTGGGCCACCATCAAGCAGCGGCCATCCGCCGTTCCCCGCCGAGATGATCTTGAACGGCCACGAATATGTCACCCCGGACCCAAAGCCGGCAACGTCTTCAGCAAAGAAGGAAACTGCCCGACAAGCATCTCCGACGACGCAGGTCTGGCGAAGATCGCAGACACCAGCAAATTCGGAAAAACCCCCTTTGGTACGGTTTCCGTCCCCCAGCCCATTCCGACACCCATTCCGACAGGGCCTGGACCCGACGGCCGTGTCACCGGCCACCACGTCGAGATCACGCGACCAAGCGGGCCGGGTTTCGACTGCGGCGCGATCTGCGAGTTCACCAGTTCATCTACCATGCGCGCGATCATAAGGGTGCCGTGCTTTTTGCCGTCGTCGAGGTGGCCATGAGCCGCCCCAGCGCACCGCCGCGTCGCGGCTCTTTTGCCAGATGCTGGGCACGCCGGTGCCGTCACCCGAAAACAAGATGTCGAGCGATCGACATCTCGATCCCGCGCTTTTTCATGAAGTCCTTGGCGTTCGCCATATAGACAAAGGCGAAACTGCCTTGCTGCACGGCTGCTGACATCGAGCCCGTGCTTTTCCCAGAAGCCCATGCCCTTTGCGACATAGGTGAAGAGATTGCCGCACGTTGTCGATGCCGGCGCCTATTCCGACGCGAGCGTGACGACGACCATTAAGACCCGAACCGATCGCCTGCGCCGCGGCGACCGATCCCGAGTCACGGGCGATGCGAGTAAAACTTCGCTTTGCCGCGCGCTGAGACGGCCATCGGCCTCAAGGAAATTCCTGTTGAGTGTGATCCCGCCGGAGGGTGTCGGGATCTATCTGTCGCATAACCCGTCGGCCAATAGGCGAGCGCAATCGCCAATCCGACGCCGAGTACGGTCGCGAGCGCAAACGCCCGAGACATGCTCATAGACGTGGGCGTGCGTGTCGATGAGGCCCGGCGTAAGGACGAGCCCGTTAGCATCGATGATCTTGGCGTTGCCGGCGGGCTTCGCGGCGCTATTCGTCCTCTGCACGATCGGGGTCGCGTTGTTCGGTGCGCTCGCCCTCGCCGAGCGCTGCATTACGGCCGGCGCTGATAAATCCTCGAGGATGGTGTGCTATGGCGAAGACGGTCGCGAAGCTGACGCCGGTATTCGACGCGGTCGTCGCAGGCGGCCGGGTCATCGACCCGAAAAACGGCGTCCACGACCTTCGCGATATCGGCATCCGCAAGGGCCGCATAGCCGCGGTCGCGCCAAAGCTCGGATGCCCGCTGTGTTCATGCGCGAGCAGCGACCCCGGCCGCGACATAGCTCGGCATCGCACTTGTGCAACGCATTGGACGAAGCCGTCGCCGCGCTCGGCCGTGACCCGTAAAGCATGGGGGATTTCGTCGAGGATTTGACGATCCCGTTTCCCCGGCCGCGTGAGATGTCGATCGGCGAAAGCCGCGAGTTCAGCGAAATCTGCGGCCGCCTGCGCGAACGAGGGCCGGCGCCGCGCAGAGGCCGCAATCGAATTGCCCTCCCGAGATGCTCTGCGCCGTCGCGAACGAGCCAAAACCGCGTGACATGCTCTTTTCGCAGACTTGCGGCTACCCGCTCGAAACCGTGTTCAAGGAACAAGCAGTTCGGCTCGGCGCCCCGGTTTACGATGTACCGGGCTGCAGTGGACCCACCCACCGCGCGTTCTTTGTGGTGCGCGAGAACTCACCGGTCCGGAGCCTCGCGGACCTCAGGGGTAGTGTGTTTCTGCTCAACAGCCCGGTTTCCAATTCCGGTATGAACCTGCCGCGCCGCACGCTCGCCGAGATCGCCGGCGGCAAGCCGTTCTTCCGCGAAGTCATCGAAACCGGTGGACACCCGGCGAGCCTCGAGCGGCTGTTGCGCGATGAAGGCGACGCCGCGTCGATCGACAATGTGATCTACGCCTTCTGGCGGAAATATCGGCCCGAGGCGGCTGCACGGGTTCGCATGGCGGGGTCGAACATCCACCGCTTGGGCGGTTCAGTCTCAAAGCGCGGCCAGTCTCCGTGAGTTGGAGCAGGATCGGCGCGGCTCACTTTCGGGGGCCGGTACCTGTTCCTGTCTGGTGATCGCGGCGAGCTGACCCTCGATCTTGAAACCAAAAGCCACTCAGGGTCGTGGAACGATGGTAGAAGCTGGGGCAGCGTACCGATCGTGATGACGTAAAATGGTGAGGAGGAACGCCCCCGTTCGCCTGCCGTCGGCGGGTTCCCGGCCATCGCCTTAAGGCCGTCGGGCGGATTGACGTTTCAGACACTCCTCTCTGGCATCGGGCTCCTCTTCCAGTTGATCGGCCAATACCGACAAATCCCAGTCAATTAGTCTATCACCATTGGTTGGAATGCTCGCCACTTGCCGCAGGAGTTCTACCTTGTGGCGAAGTTGTCGAACACGGATCACGTGAAGCACTCCTTCCCGAGTGCTGCAACGCGTAGGTGTGAACCCGGAGCCAGACGTTCAGCGCCCCAGATTTTATGGCGCCTTCGCGCCCAATGCCGACATTATATACAGCAAATAGCAAGATTCGTCATTCGACCGTATTGATTATGTCCGTGGCGGATATATCATGGCCGCGTGAGCAAGTCGAAACCGCCACTGCCGCTAACACCCGCCGTCTTCCATATCCTGCTCGCCCTGTTCGGCAAGGAGCGCCACGGCTACGACATCATGCAGCAGGTAAAAGCGGATTCGGGAGAGACGGTGAAAATGGGTCCGGGAACGCTGTACGGCTCGCTCGACCGCATGATCGAGGCGGGTCTGGTTGCTAAGGGCAACACGCAAGACCCGCGCCGCATCTACTACAGGCTTACGACGCTCGGGCAAACCTCATTGCGTGCGGAAACCGAGCGGCTGTCGCGTGTGGCCCGCGTCGCGCGCCGCAAGGTCGGGACCGCGTGACGCCATGACGAGTCTTGCACGGCCAAAACAATCCCGGTCGCTAGCCTCTACGCGCGGCTGTTGGAACTCTACCCGCCGTCATTCCTGCAACGGCATCGCGCGGAGATGCTGCAAAACTTCGCCGATCTCGAAGGCGCAGCGGAGACGAAGGAGAGACTTTCGTGTCACGGCTTGGCAGATACGTGACCAGCGCCTTTATCGTGTGGATGTTGCTGTTGGCTATCGGGCATTTCTTCTACGGCTCGACGCCCGGCCATCCGGCCTTGCATTCTTTCG
Source organism: Alphaproteobacteria bacterium (assembly GCA_017353855.1). Lineage (GTDB taxonomy): Bacteria > Pseudomonadota > Alphaproteobacteria > ATCC43930 > CGMCC-115725 > AP-15. Next base: position 2,329 of record JAFMSA010000058.1, on the reverse strand, counting down.
GAGGCTTTCTGCCCGGGATGCTATCCATGTACATCGCGACACGTGTCCACGGAACACGGTAAAACAGCCAGAATTTTTAGGGACTAGCAATTCTCAGCGGCTCAGACTGGCATGCTGGAACGCCGCGGCTACACGATCTGAACGCGTCCTCTGCCGGGATTATCTTGGGAGCGCTCGGTATGTTCATATCGGCGCATGTGAATGGATATCGCCGCCGCCTGCGATAATTCCCCGGAAGACGTCTGTGTGGATGGAACGATGAGCGTGATGTTCAACCACATACGGCGTCGCGAGGTGCAGGACGAGCCCCACGGCCGCCAGGGAGAAGCTGATCCATCTGATCCACACACTCACATTTTTCATATCTCAGTCACCGCCGCCCACTGCCTGTCGTTCAGCCAAGGCTTTTTACGACCCGATCACCCGATCGGCTGCGTCAAAGGCCCTTGATACAAGCGTCCGCAAGCTGAGCTGCATACCTCGCCTGTGTGAAGATGTTCGCATGACCAGCACCGGAAATGACGACCGGCTCGATGCCCAAGATCCGACGCGCCGCTGACTGCTCCCACTCTGGCCGGATCTGGTCGTCAGCCGATCCCGAAACGTACACGTTGTCCACCTTCGGCAGCGCTTTCAGCGGACAAACTTCGTAGAAGCCAACCATGGTATGGGCGGATGCCGAGGCGTCGATGCGCTCCTGCATCGCTTTGCGTTGCGCCTTAGTCGCGTTGGGATTGTGCATGAGTTTTAGAAAATCATCCGTGATGCTTTGGGCCGCCTTGAGGAGCTTATCGAGATAGCTTCCCGGGACGGCGACCTGCTCCGTTTGGCAGACTTCGATGAACGCCTTCCCAGGACGCGGGATGAGCGCGTTGACATAGACGACACGCCTGATGGGCCGGGCCGCTGCAACCAACGATAGGAAGTTCCCTTGGTTGGATATTCCAACAATCACGACGTCATCCGAGACATTCTGAAGCGCTTTGACAACGGCTGAAGCGCGATCTTCATTGGGCGTGTCAGAGCCTCTCACAGAGCTGTGCACGAGCATCGACGGAAAGCCGCGTTTCTCCAATTCAGCAGTGATGGCGCGGTAGCCCCGATCTACCAGCCAGTCGAATAGGTCGCCCCAGGTGCTGGAGACGTGGAAGACGAACCTTGTTCGAGTATTGGACGCAGCCGCTGGGCCGAGCGTTGTTGTCCACGCCATCCCCGTCAGTCCAGCCGCCAGAAGGGTCCGCCGCTGAATTCTCATTCCTTCCCTGTGACCAGCGATAGCCCCCTTGCACCGGACATGATGCCGCCGCCGTGACGGCTCTGGCGGAGGGGGCGAAATGAAAGGCCACCCGCGTTGGCGGACGCTTAGGACAGGACTGGCACCACGGCTCGATCCGTCACGGATGTTCGACGCTATATCGGTTACGGATATATGTCAAGTCAAACGTCCGAATGGGTTCCCGGACCGCGCTGGCTGGGGTCGCAATAAGTTGTTCCGCGCCAGGCCACCATCTCAGCTGATTACCTCGATGTGGTGCAGATCGGAGCTGATCCTAACGCTCGCCGAACGCGGCTCCCTCGAAAGTGTGGCAACGGACGCGCTCTGCTCGTGGCTTTCGATACACTGTGCAAAAACGCGACCGATTGCGTGTGCGTGAGCGTAAGGCCGACCATAGCACTGTCTATCCGCTGGCGCCTGCGGGTGGCGAGGGCATTATCCAGTATCTCAAGAACGGCCGCCACCAGCCTGCTGTACAGAGCCGGCTGCTCTTCTGGCGACACCTTGCACCGCAACCCACCGCTGACTCACGCGACAGTGTCGCTGCTCTGCATGGGGTGAAAGCGGTCAGCGATCTGCTCCGGGTGTGAGGCATCTTGACGCGATGCATCGGCGTACAGCCCATCGCGGTCACGACCGATCAGTTCAATGCTGGGTCGCAGGCCAACCATGCCCGCGGTGCTAACAGCCGAGCGTTCGGGCAGCACGTCGATCACTGTCCGGCGCTCCAGGTCGACCGCCATCATGCCGTGCTGAATGCCCTTCCTCGACGGCCATTCGCCGAGTCCGACCACCCGAGGCGCCGAATGGTGGCTCGATGCCATATGGATGCCGCGGGATGGTAGTTCTACTGCCTGCAAAGCCTAGGCTGCCGGCCAATCTTTCGCCCAGCCATCTTCACCAACTCCGCGACCAAGCAGGCGCAAAATGTCGGCCGTACGCCGTGTCTGTCGCGTGCGGGATCGACAATCCCAGGCAGTCGCTCAGTGAAGATGGGATGCCCGCATTCAGCGTTCCGATTGCCATCGGCAAACCGTGAGCGTGATCTTTACT
>JAFMSA010000456.1 GCA_017353855.1 Alphaproteobacteria bacterium | reverse complement strand
TTCTGGTGCCGGGCCATGAGTGACCTGCCGGTTACGATCGACGCCGTCCGACGCGCTGCCTCGGCGATCGCGGGCGCGATCGCGCATACTCCCGCGATAGCGTCTGCCGCGCTCTCGGAGCATACCGGCGCCGAGATTTACCTGAAGCTCGAGACGCTGCACCGCACCGGCTCGTTCAAAGAACGCGGCGCACTCACCAAATTGCGCACGCTCGATGCGCGGGAGCGGCGCGCCGGGGTCGTCGCAATGTCCGCCGGCAATCACGCCCAAGGGGTCGCCTACCACGCGCGGCGTCTCGGGATTCCGGCGACGATCGTGATGCCCGAAGGGACCCCGTTCATCAAGATCGACCGCACCGAGGCGTTCGGCGCCAAGGTCGTGCTGAGGGGCGACAGCCTCGTCGCGGCGCGCCGGGCAGCCGACAGCCTCGCCCGCGAGCAGGGCCTCGTGCCCGTCCACCCCTATGACGATCCGGCGGTCATCGCCGGCCAGGGAACGATCGCGCTCGAGCTCCTGGCGGACTGCCCGGATCTCGACACGATCGTCGTGCCTGTCGGCGGCGGCGGGCTGATTTCCGGGATCGCCGTCGCAGTCAAGGCGCGCAACCCGCAAGTCCAGATAGTCGGAGTGCAGTCGGCTCTTTATCCGTCGATGTATCGCGTGATGCGCGGCGAGGATCCGGGTCCCCCGGCCGCGGCGGCAACGCTCGCCGAGGGGATCGCCGTCAAAGAGCCGGGGCGGTTGACGCGCCGCATCGTCAAGGCGCTCGTGTCGGACATCCTGCTTGTCGACGACGTCATGATCGAGGGGGCGGTCGAGGCCCTTCTCGAGCATCAGAAGCTCGTCGTCGAAGGTGCCGGTGCAGCGGGTCTTGCCGCCGTGCTCTCACAGCGCGAGCGGTTCTGCGGCCGGCGGGTCGGGATCGTGATCTGCGGCGGCAACATCGACGCCCGCCTGCTCGCCTCGATCCTGATGCGCGGGCTGGTGCGCGACGGCCGGCTCGTCCGGCTGCGGTCGCAATTGCCCGATATGCCCGGTGCCCTCTCGCGACTCTCCGGCGTTATCGGCAAGCACGCCGGAAACATCGTCGAGGTGCACCATCAGCGCCTGTTCCACGACACTTCGGTGAAACGCGCCGAGCTCGATGTCGTGGTCGAAACCCAGAACCGCCGGCATGTCGAGGTGCTGATTACAGCCCTGGTGGCGGCCGGTTTTCCGACCCAATTGCTGCTCTCCAACGGAGCCGAAGACACGCCGGGGGACGGCCGGAGCGAGGGCTAGGTCGCCGAAATTGACCGGCCAGCGCTTCGGGTTCCCGCGGCCGCTTCCGGCATTCCTGCGCCTGCGGAACGGCCGTCCCGGACGCAGAGTGCCGATCCCGCACCAGATGCGTGGGCTCGCTGGACAAGCTCATCGCGTCATTGGCAGCCCTTGTCTGACAGGCTCGGGCCCCGCCGCGTGATTTCCCGGAGGAAAGGGGGCGGACACCGACAGCCGATCAGGCAAGCGGGTAATTTGCGCGCCGGGCGCTAACCGGCTCCCTCCGCGAGGAACACGCGGCCGCGCGAGGCGGCCTGTCTGATCTTCAGTGCCGCCTGATACTCCTCTGAGCGGTACCACCGGCGCGCCGCCTCGGCATCGGGGAATTCAATGACCACGATCCGCTCCGGATGCGGCTCGCCTTCCAGGAGATCGACCCCGCCGCCGCGCACAATAAAGCGGCCGCCAAAACGCGCTATGCTGGCCGCCGCCAGCGGCCGGTACTTTTCGTACGCGGCCTGATCGCTGATCTGAATGTCGGCAATAATGTAGGCAGGCATCGCATATCCTTCCGCAACTGGCACTTCAGCGGTTTATCCCGCCGCCTTGCGACGGCGGCCGTCATCCCCACATTTTGCGCATCGTTTGCGACACAGGTCTCATGTAGCTATGACCAGCTTCGGCTACGGCGCGGCGGCGTATCATAGCGCCGGCATGCCCGATCCGGCGACGGTGCCCGGGGCCTATGACGGCGTGTTGTGGCGCCGTACGCTCGCCTATCTCTTCGACATCTGTTTCATCGGCGTGCTGTGGGTCTTCCTCGCGATCGCCTTTGCCGTTCTTACGGTTCTCAGCCTCGGGCTATTGGGCCCCTTGCTGTGGTTTATCTTCGGCCTGGTTCCGCTCGCGCTCGCTTATCATACTGTGCTGCTGAGCAGCCCGTGGTCGGCGACGCTGGGGATGCGGATGTTCGATGTCGAGCTCCGCTCGGTCACCGGGGAACGCCCGGATTTCCTGCAGGCGCTGGCGCAAACCGCGCTTTTTTATTTCACCGTCGGGATCACCTGCTCGCTCATTCTGCTGGTTGCGCTGTTGAACCGCCACAGGCGTACGCTGCATGACATGCTCGCCGGAACCGTCCTCGTCAGGCGCTTTCCGGTACCCCGGTGAGGCCGGGGCCGCCGGTCAATCTTCGACGCCCGTCGACGGCCCGGTTTTCGGGTAAGCGCGCGCTCGTCCGGCACGAACGCGGATCCTCCCCCTCGCCAAGCGGCGCCAAAAAGCGGCCAGACGGACGCCAGGCGAAGCGGCAAGCCTCGCCTCCAACGCTGCTGCCCGCGCGGCCGCGTCCCGGGTACGCGCGCGCTCCGCGGCGAGCGATTGCCGGGCCTGATTGAGCTCGTCGATCAACGGGACAATAGAGTGGCTGACCTCGATGGCATGTTCGCGTGCCGCGTCGGTTTCCCGTTCGGTTGCCGACGCAAGGGCCACAAGCCGCTCGTGTTCGCTGCGCTGCTGATCGAGTTGCGCTCTGCCGTCCTCGAGCTCCGCCCGCAGCTGCGCAATCCGGCTGTCCGTCTGTGCTCGCAGATCATTCGCCGAAGACAGCCGCCGCCGGGTCTCCGCCAACTCGCCTTCCAAGGCGGTCTTTTCCGCCCGCATCGCCGCCTTCTGCTGCAGCCAGGCTTCGCGTTCCACCACAAATGCGCGCTCCGCCTCGTCGTAGCCGGCGGAAGACCGCAGAGCCGACGAAATGGCCTCGGCAAGCTCTGCTTCAAGCCGCGAGATCGTGGCGCCCCGCTCCGCGGCCGTCGCGCGCTCGGTCTCCAGATCCCGTGTCGCGACACGCAATTCCGCCACCGGAGAGCGCAGATCTCTGCCGCCGACGAGAGGCATGCTCGAGGGATCGCAGTGCCGGTGTTGACCGTCGAACACCGATACCGGGTGAAGCATCAGGAACTGCAGCTCGTCGGGATACCCCCGCGCCGCCAAGTCGCGAGACACAGCGGCCACACCCTGAGAGGTGGCGGCGAAAGCCTCCGGGCCCCAAAGCAACTCGAACCGGCGCAACCCGTCCACGGGTTCGAGCTCCTCAACCGCCCGGGATGCGAGCCAGCCAAGCGTGTGTTCGGGCTCGCGGGCGGGATCGGCGATGTAGATCTTCCGGTCCCGGACCTCCCGCCGGGCGCTCACCGCCACTCCGCCTCGTAACGAAACGAGCATCTCATCGAGACCGAACGGATAGCTCAAATTGAAAAACGCGTCGTGAACCTGCAGGACATTGTCGACCTCGACAACCGTCAGCGTGTAGGTCAAGGTTTGCGGGAAGCCAAACTCGTAACACCATGCGCGCAGGCCCCGCTCATGGCATGCTCGCCACAACGCCAGGGCTGCTCCGGCCGACAGCACACCGAGCCTGCCGCGGTCGAGGGCGAGTGTCATCTCGGAATAGGCCATCCGATGATCGAGTTCGATGATCCGGTTGCACGTCGCGACCGGGATCTCGCGATAGACTTTGCGCCGCGCCTTTTTCACGAGGCGGGAGAGGTTCTTCAATCCGCTGGCCCTCCAGCGCCGGGCCGGGTTTGAAATCAGCCGCGCCGCCGCGCAGTATCGACGGCATGCGATGCTTTCGACAAGGGGTGGCGGTGGGCGCGCTCGTTGCGGTCGGCTCGCTCACCGCGGGCTGCGGCATTCCGCGCGATGTCGGCCTCGCCGAGCGATGCGCCGACATCATGCGCCGCGCCTATCCGAGTGCGACGATCGAGATTACCAGGAGCGATGCCAAGGCCACCAGCCTGACGACGATCATCGCGCACGTGGAGGGCTCCCGGCCCGAGCTTCCTGCCGATACGCCGCTGCGCCGCGACTTAGCCGTCGAATGCCGCTTTGACGAGAACGTCCTGACCGAATTCCATTGGACTGCCGGACCCACCCGCTGATCTTTGCGCGGACCGCCTCGGGGCTGGCGTCTTGCGCACGATCTCCGCAATAATGGTCCGGCGATCTCGCGGCGCGGAAAGGAGGCGGAGGAATGGAATTTACCCCGGGCGCCGACAACGAAGATAAACGCGAACGGCCCCCGCGAGGCGCCCGAGCCGCTTCGAGGGGCCGCAGACCGGCAGCCT
>JAFMSA010000455.1 GCA_017353855.1 Alphaproteobacteria bacterium | reverse complement strand
TGGCGCGGCTGGAGAAGAAGGCGGTGACGAGCGCCGCTGGATTGAGGCTGGGGAAACAGGAGGGTCGGATGGATTTTCGTGATCGTCACGTGGTGGTAACCGGTGGCACCGGCGCTCTGGGGCGCGCGGTGGTAGATGCATTGCTGGCGGCGGGCGCCCATTGCCATGTGCCCTACCGACAGGAAAAAGAGAAGGAGAGTCTTCCCGGCAGAGCGCTGAGCCTGATCCCCGCGCCGAGCTTGGCGGATGAGGCAGTCGTGAGGAAGCTCTATGGCGGGCTGTCCGCACTCTGGGCCTCGATCCATATCGCCGGTGGCTTCGCCTTCGCCCCGCTGACCGATACCAGCGGAGAGTTGCTGCGGCGGCTTATAGACGACAATCTCGTGAGCTGCTTCCTCTGCTGCCGCGAGGCGGTGACGGCAATGCGCCGGGGCAAGGCCGGGGGGCGCATCGTCAACGTGGCGGCGCTCCAGGCCCTGGAGCCGCGTAATGGGGCGAACATCAGCGCCGCTACCGCCGCCAAGGCCGGCGTCGCCGCACTCTCCGCGGCGCTGGGGGAGGAACTGGCGGGGGAGGGCATCCTGGTGAACGCCGTGGCGCCCTCCATCATGGATACCCCCACCAATCGCAGCGCCATGCCCAAGGCCAATTTTGATGCCTGGCCCAAGGTGGAGGAGGTAGCGGCGACGATCCTCTTCCTCGCCTCGCCCGAGAACAAGGTGGGCCGGGGCGGCGTGGTCCCTGTCTTCGGGGCTTCCTCCCAATCCGCGGCGTCATAGTACATTCCTGATAATGCCGGGTCTCGCCGCCATGATAACCCCGCTGCCCGAGAACGCTGTCAGTCGGCGTGCGGTTTCGCCGTCAGCCGGTCAATCTGCGGTGCCGCGCCGGAAGGTCGGCAATGGGGCAGTTGGACGCGTTCCCGGCGCCTAGGCTGAGCGCCCGGTGTGCGTTCAGTCAGCCGGCCTCCGCCGGACCAAGCGGGAACGGGAAGATGCGCCGTAAGCAGTCGTCCGCCGTGCAGGGCCGAACCATTACGGAACTTCGGCCTGACCCGCTGTAACCGGCGCCCGGTCCGTTTTCTGATCGGACGATGGGCGGCGATGACCACCCTCCAACGTAAGGCTACTCTCGTTGGCAACATCTTCGACCGTTTGTTCCGCTTTATCGGCCGATCGCAGCGTGCGGCGGATCTCGCTCGGTGGCCTGCCGTAGGTTTCGGCAAAGACAGAGTTGAACCGTCGTAGGCTCCCGAAGCCTGCCCGCATCGCGATCTCGGTCATCGGCAGGCTAGTCTCGTCGAGCAGGCGCTTGGCTCGCTGCACGCGAGCGGTCCTTGTCACTTTTGAAGGGCTAGCCTGGAGATAACGGGCGAATAGTCGCGTCAGCTGCCTTGACCCCATGCCGAGGCGTTGGGCCAGGCGCTCCACGGTGGCCCCCTCCTGATCAAGTGCCCCCTCCTCGGCGATGAGCCGAAGCGCTCGCTCGACGGTCGCGCGGCTCCCGATCCAGGCGCTGCAAAAGGGAGCAGTTTCGGGTCGGCAGCGCAGGCAAGGGCGGAAGCCGGCACTCTCCGCCGCAGCGGCCGACGGGAAAAACGAAACGTTGGCTGACCGGGCGGGGCGCACCGGACAGACCGGACGGCAGTAGATGCCCGTGGTATGGACGCCAGTATAGAACCGCCCGTCATAGGCCGCGTCTCGCGCCAAGCGCGCCCGATCACATTCCGCAAAGTCGAGCGACATGAGAGCGATAATACTCGCTGCCGCTCCTCTGCCAGACACTCATTCGGGGATGGAGTCCGGTTTTGGCCAGCATCAGCGGCTTGGTTCCACTACCTCTGATCGCGAGCGCTCAGGACGGTCATCCGCCCGCCACGAGACGCTTCGGGCACGTAACGTCAGCCGACTCGCGGGAGAGTGAGATTGCAGCAGCACCGAAACATCGAAGTCAGCGGCGCGACGCTCGAATGCACCCTTTACGGTTCCGGCCCCCGGTCGTGTTGCTCGCCAACGCCGGCTGCAGCAGCGGCTATTTTGAGGACCTGGCGCGCGTGCTCGCTGCCGGAGGGTTGCAAACCATCTCTGTTAACACGCGCGGTATGGGAGAGAGCCGCGGCTCGCTCGACGGCATAACTGTGCACGATTTGGCCGCCGATGTGGCTGGGGTCCTCGAAGCTATGGGTTGCGGTCCGGCGCACCTCGTCGGCCATCCCTTCGGCAATCGGGTCGCTCGCTGCTTAGCGGCGGACCGGCCCTCGCTGGTACGCAGTGTGACTGTGCTTGCGGCGGGCGGTCTCATCGGACCCGCAACGCCGCTCGGCTCGGGCTTTCGCAACGCTACCGAAGTCAAGATGAACGGCAGCGATTGCGTCACCGTGCTAGGGGCGCGCTGGCTGTCGCCGGCGTCGGATCCGAAAATACTTGCGCCCGTCGAGTGCTGGCCGGCGGTGCATCTCGCCCACCTCGCGACCAGCCGGGGTGTGGCGCTCGAGGATTGGTGGGACGCCGGAACAGCGCCCCTTCTCGTGATCCAGGGGCTTGATGATGAAGCGGCTCCGCCGGGCAATGGTCACGCGCTCCGCGAGCAGCACGGTGACCGCGTCCGGCTTATAGACCTGCCGCGTGCGGGACACTTTCTAGCGTTGGAGCAGCCTGAAGCCGTTACTCGCGCCGTGGCCGAGTTCGTCGGCGCTGGCGCAATTCCTCGCTGACTGCTTGCGGGAGATCGAGAGGAGCCGAAATGGCGCGCTATGACGACACATTTGTGGATCGCTTTCTGGACCCGTGGAACCGGCACGATGTCGACGGCGCGCTGGCGCTGATGACCGACCATTGCGTCTGGGAGGTTACGAGAGGCCGCGAGCCGCATGGCACGCTCTACACCGTGCGGGCGAACGTTCGCGCGCCGATCGTGGAGAAGTTCAAGGCGCTCCCTGACATCAATTACTAACCCGTTCGGATGTTGCGCGATCAGGAGGGCTTATGACCGACATCATCATCCTGCACCACTACGATACCTCTCCCTATTCAGAGAAAGTCCGGCTCGGCCTTGGCCTCAAAGGCCTCGCTTGGGCGTCGGTCGAGATCCCCGTCATCATGCCGAAACCCGATCTGACGGCGCTGACCGGGGGCTATCGCAAGACGCCCGTGCTGCAAATCGGCGCCGACATCTATTGCGACAGTCAACTGATCATGCGCGAACTGGAGCGCCGACATCCCAGCCCGGGTTTTTATCCGGCCGGTCGCGGCGCGGCGGATGCGCTTGCGTGGTGGGCAGAGAAGACTATGTTCAGCCCGGCGGTCGGTATCGCTTTCGCCAAGCGGCCGGACGCGTTGCCCGACGGGTTCCTCGAAGACCGCGCCAAATTCTCCGGCCGCAACATAGATCCGGCCGCAATGATGGCGGCACTGCCTTATCTATTCGATCAGCTGCGTGCGCATCTGCACTGGCTCGATCAAATGATGGCCGACGGGCGCTCGTTCTTGCAGGGCGCGGAGGCCGGCCTCGCCGACCTCGCGGCTTACCACCCCATCTGGTTCTTGCAGCGGAATTTCGGACCGGCGGCAGCACCGCTCGGCGGATTTGCAAGGCTATTGAGCTGGGCTGAGCGCGTTGCCGCCATTGGCCATGGCGACCGGCGCCCCATGACATCACAGGCAGCGCTTGCGGTCGCAAGCGCTGCTACGTCGTCCACCGGCACCGTCGCCGACCGCGACGACCCGATCGGTCGCCAGCCGGGGCAGCGCGTCACCGTCACACCGGACGATACCGGCCGCGATCCGGTCGTCGGCGAATTGGTTGCCTCCGGCCTCGATGAAATCGTCATTAAGCGCAGCGATCCCGCGGTTGGCGAAATCTGCGTGCATTTTCCACGCGCCGGGTTCGCGGTCACGCAGGCCTGACGATAAGCCCGCTACCGCGGGTCGACCGGCCAGTGCCGGGAAGGTGCGATTTGGGGCACGAGTACCGATTGCCGTCGCCGCCCGACGCCGCTATCCTTTGGGTGAGCCGACCTTCGCGCAGCCGCCCGGCCGATGGAAAACAGATCATATTGGTAGAAGACAGCTCACGACCTGAAGCGCGTTTGCGCAGGCTCGGCACGGCGTTACGATAACAGCATGCTCCAGGCGCTTCGGCCAGAAGACGCGCTCGCGATTGCTGAGGTATCGCGGCGACGCAGTCGCGACGAGCAGGCGATGGTCCAATATCTCGGCATCGGGCGAGGGGCGCGCGCGAACGGGGCGCTCTTGCGCGTCCCAGGTGATGTCGACCTTGCGGCCTTCGAAAGCGATGAGCGGCGCCGCCTCGAGGCCGCAATCGCGCAGCTTTCGCCCGACGCACGACGCGAGCTCATAGCGCTTATTTGGCTGGTACAGCGGCCGTTATTGAGTTTCGAGGCCGCAT
>JAFMSA010000454.1 GCA_017353855.1 Alphaproteobacteria bacterium | reverse complement strand
CACGGCCGCATTTCTCGGAAGTCTGTGCGGCCGCGAGTTTTGCTGGGCCGGCATCCGGTATCGGCTGCGGCACGATGGGGAGGTCGTGATCCTCGGCAGGTGAGTGTGAGGCCGCGCCCCGATCCGCCACCCGCGGGCGGCGGGCGGCGGCGCCCCGACCATCCTCCAGCATCTCTTGCCGGACGATGCGGCGGATATCGTCGAACTTCGGAAATCGTCCAGTGATCGAACGCGTAGCGGCCGCCAGTGAGCTCCGAATAGCTGACCTGTCCCGAGGACCCTCAAAACCGGGACCCGGCTCGAGCCTACTCGACAGCGACACGAACGGATCAGAGTTGAAGATGCCCACTGCCTTCTTCACGTTGCCGGTCACTGGCACAGGCGCCCATGCTTTGGATCGCGACGAGAGTTTCGACAGGAATCTCTTCGTCCCCCAGTAATCTTGCGAGCTTGATGGCACAGGCGGCGCCAGGCGAGTAGCCGACAATGCAATTGGTGCGCTTCGCGCCTCCGGAAGGCTTGCCGCTTCCGTACCAGCGTTCTCCCACTGGTCGGGAGGCTGAACCTCGGCTCTGATCACGATCGATCGAAGCTGCTGGGTGATCCCGCACATTCTCGTCCCCACGCTGTTCGAGTGCGCTGCGTTTGATCCACAACTGCGCCGCCTCGAATACGGTGATCAAGCTGCGTCGCCGGCCGTCTGGAGGACCCCGCGTCTTAACCCTCGACCGCACTGACCATACCCAGCGTCGGCCGGCTCCCGGCTATTCGCAGCCATCCTGGCCAGCGGTTCTCTTGCGGCGGTTCAAACTACCGGTGGCTGAGAGGATCGCCGCGCCACTGGGTCATTTTTACGTTTCTGTGCTTGTCCGGTTGGTATTCGTCGGTTTCCCCCCGGTCTACCCAACCCCCGTTTATCGAAGGACGGTAGGGTGATTTTGTTTGCCGGGTCGACTCCTCCGGGAACGCTCGACATTGCGGCAGTGCTGCAATCGTCTCGACCATCACATTCTGCCGCTGATCGGTGCAGTATAGCTCGCGCATTCATCGACGCCTGTTGTGCAGGCGTTCCGTGACAAGCTGCTCGAGACGCGCTCGCGCAAAGTGCTCGCCAGCATCAAGAGCATCGTTCCAAGGCGACGCGGCGCGGCTTGGTCGCGCAGAACGCCGAATTTGCTCTTCAGTCGGGCCAAGGGGTGACTGGCCTGGGATCACTGCGGTTTTCGGGCAACCAGCATCAGCGCCGCGGGTCTTGCCGCGGCTGGGATAGAGAACACCGCGTCACAGGCGCGGCCGAGGGCCCAACTCCAAGCGAGTGCGCCATACCAGATCCAATGGGCTCGGAAGTACCGCTTGCCGGTCAGTTTGGGTGCGCAACGTCCCATCCAATAAGTGATGGTGTCAAAGGAGAAGGGCACGGCTTCAATAGCTTCTGTCCGCAGATCGAGACGGTCGGCCAGTGCCCGCAGCGCATCTTCATTCCACCAGCTGAGATGATGCGGCGGGGCATTCAGCACGAAATTCGGAATCTCGGTTATCGCCGACACCCTGCTCGGCACCACGAGGCAGAGGCGTCCGCCGCGTTTGATGCACGTTACGAGGTCGCTTGCGAAGCCGAGCGGATCGGCGACATGCTCGATGACATGGAAGGCGCAGACTACGTCGTATTTTTCGGGGTGGGACGCGGCGTGCTGGGAAATCGTCTCGTTTCTGATGTCCGGCTCGCCGGCCGTTGCATAGCGGTGGGGCTCGAGTCCGACATAGCTTGCGTGCTGCATATGGCACGCCAAACCGGCTTCCCCACAACCCACATCAAGGACCTTCTCCCCCGCTTGAACGATGTCGGCGGCACGCCTGAATTCGGCCCTCACGAGACCCGGCGCATTAAGGGCTCGGTGAAAGTCGCCGCGCCGATAGAGTTCCCGGTAGAAGGGCTCGTCGCCCACCAGCATCGGGTCAAAGAAGGCAAGCCCACAGGGCGATTCCCATAGTCCGAATTGTTCGACCTTTCCGAGTTGGCGATCAGTCGCAACGCCAAAGGACCCTCGCCACAATCCAATGAGCAGGCGGGCACTGATCGGTTGAATACGGTGGATGGCAGGCAGCCCGGTGATCGGACAAAGGGGAATGGATTGCATCGGCTGTCGAAGTCGCGACTGGGATGACGAGGAGCGGGCATTATAGCCGGACGGCCCTGTTCCGACTCTGCGCGCCCCTCGCACCGTTATAAACGTGCAGGAGTGCGCGCGCACGTTTATAACCGGCAAATTAGGCCCTTGCGATGCGCGACCTCGTGCCCCCATTCCCGGACCGGCCCAAGCATCCGCTCTCCGCTTTCGCCACGTTGCGGGCGGCGCAGCGCAACTTCCTGGAAATTTGGGAAGAACGGTGTTTCGAGTGGGAAATATTCTCCCACCGGCTGCTGTCGCGAACGCTGCTGGTGTGCAATAGCCCGGATACCGTCGCCAGCGCCTTTGTCGAACACCACGACAGCTTCGAGAGGAAAAGCCCGCAGATGCGCCACGGGCTCGCGCCGCTCCTCGGCGACGGCCTGTTTATCAGCGATGGCGACACCTGGCGGCGCCGGCGGCGGATCGTTGCGCCGATCGTGCACGTCTCGCATTTGCCGCTGTTTGTCCCTCTGATAGTACAGGCGGCAAGCGAGACCGCCGAGCGTTGGGCGAGATCCGGCCCCGACCAACCGATCAACGTGCTCACCGAAATGGCGACACTGACGGCGGAAATTATCTGCCGGACCGTGTTCGGGCGGCAGCTCGGGGCCGAGCACGCGGCGGAAATCGTCGCCGCCTTCACCCGATACCAGCAACTGATCGGTCAATTGGACGTAGTGTATTTTCTCGGTCTGCCCGACTGGATTCCGCGCATTCACGCGCCGGCAATCCACCGATCAGCCAAACGTATCCACAAGGTTCTCGATCAAGTCATCCGAGATTGCCGGGAACGGCTCTCGGGCGGCGAAGCCTCGATGATCCGCCTGCTATTGGAGGCGCGCGACCCCGAGAGCGGTGAGACTCTGGACGACGCGGCGCTGCGCAATGAAGCCGCGGTGATCTTTATGGCCGGTCACGAGACCACTGCGAATTCGCTCGCCTGGACCTGGTATCTGCTGTCACAGGCGCCCGATGTCGAAGAGCGCCTTCACATCGAGCTGGCGCAGGTTCTGGACGCCCGTCCCCCAACTCTCGATGATGTCCCCAAGCTCACCTACACGAGGGCGGTATTCGAGGAAACCGTGCGCCTCTATCCTCCGGTCCCGCTCCTCGCGCGGCAGGCTCTTCGCGACGAGGCTATTCGCGGCAGGCCGGTTTCATCGGGATCCCTCGTTATGGTGGTACCTTGGCTGCTTCACCGCCACCGCAGATTCTGGGGAAAGCCGGATCACTACATTCCCGAGCGCTTTCTGCCGGAGAATGCCCGGTTCCGCGTGAGGCACGCCTATATTCCGTTCAGCGTCGGGCCCCGCATCTGCGCCGGAGCGGCATTCGGGCTCACCGAGGCGATCCTGTGCATCGCAACACTCGCCCAGCGCGCCCGTCTGCGCCTGGCGCCGGGCGCATCCGCGGCCCCCGTCTGCCGGCTGACGCTGCGGCCCGGCGACGACCTGTGGATGCTCGTCCAGCCTCGCGGCTAGCTTCGGCAAGCCTCTCAACTCGCAGCTCGGCAGGGGGCATGATTTGCTTCGTTCATGCTTCCACCAGGATATCGTCTGGTCGCCGAAAAGCGACTTGCGGTGCCGCTGACAGGCAAGGTGCGCATTTGCGAGAGTCGCGGGGCGGCGCCGCGGCACACTGCTGGCGATCTCGAGCGCGACAAGCGAACAAAATCATGTGCCGGCTTCAGCAGCGCACTTTCGACCCCGGTCTGACGCGCCTTCGCCCGCTCGCAGAGCGCAGAATTTGTGCTCATTCCACCACCCTCAAACGGCAAGGATAGCCGGCGCGTCAGTGATCTGCCCGCTGCCAGAACCTCCCGCGCATGCTTGCTGCTGGTCGCGCGATCCTCCAGCAGCGTCATCGCAAGCGCCTGCCCGGTCGGCCAATAGAATTAAGCGGGGACGACAAAATTCTCTTTCGGCACCACTATGAGGCTGGTGGGTGGAGGCTAAGCACGTTCAGATACTTCGCTCACTCCGCAACGCGGCCGGCCGCGATAACTCTCCGCCACCGAGGCGTTGACCGCTCTCAAATCGGCGCGGGTCGTCGACATCAATTTCGGCAAAGCGGCGAGCAAACGCTCCGTCACGGCGCGGCACACGGCGTGCCGCCGCCGTGCTGCGAGCTCTAGCCATCACCGATCCCAACCCGCACCGACCCCGCCGCAACGAGGCAAGACTGTCATGTAGTGCCAAAACGCTTTGGTGCCCCAGGAACTCAATGGCTTTAAAACATGGCGCTC
>JAFMSA010000057.1 GCA_017353855.1 Alphaproteobacteria bacterium | reverse complement strand
TCCACCTCTTCGTGATCGGCGGCGAGGCCGGACGATTTTCCGCGTTTATTCCGGGCTGGGGTCACATGTCTTCCCCGGTATTGCGGAGCATCGAAACCGGCAGCGAGCCGAAGGCGGCAATTTGCGTCGACGGCACGTGCTATATCTGAAGGTGAGGCGTCCGCCGAGATTTCGACGATGGAGAACTCACTGAGTAAGCAACCCCTCGGGGAAATCCGGGGGCTCTTCGAAAACCCGTGCTGACCAGCCGAAGTCGAAAGGGAATTGGAGACTACGTTGAGGATGCTTGCTCACTCCCAACCACTCGAAGGACCGACTGCAGACAACCCCTGGGGTGGAGACTAGACGGCCTTGCCCGAAATGCTGCCGGTTGACATTGGCGAGGGGGGCGGAAGCGAAAGCTTCCCGTCACGAGCGTCAGTAAGGACCAGGAGGGCGGCCATGCGCCGGGCCTCCTCGCCAGACCTGAAAGGCCGGGGTAGCCGCCCCGGAAACACACCTGATGAGAAATGAGCCGGATCCGCTCGTCTTCGATCCGCGTGGTGTCGCCGAGACCGCGCCGATTGCGCTGTCCGAACGCGTCGCCGATCTCAATGGACTGCGCTTGGCCGTTCTCGACAACACCAAATGGAACGCCAATCGCTTGCTGCGGAAAACGGTGGCGAGGATCGAAGAAGAATTCTCCTTCGCGGCGGTCAACTACTACCGTAAGGAAAGCTTCTCGAAAGAAGCCGCTCCCGCGCTGGTCGAGATCATCGCGGCCAATAACGACATTGTGCTGACAGCAATAGGCGATTGAGGGTCGTGCACGTCGTGCTGTACGCATGACGGCGTCAGACTTGAAGCTTCCGGCCGGCCGACGGCGGTCATTGTCAGCACCGAATTCCTGCACGAGGCGGAGGTCCAGCGCGACGCGCTGGGTATGCCCGAACTCGTCCCGGTCGTGATCGAACATCCGCTCAGCACTTTGACGGACCGGGAAATCGAGCAGCGCGCGCAGCAATCTGCCGCACAGTCGGTCGGTATCTGGTTAGGACAGGCGCGAAAGGACGAAAGCTAGATCAGATATCGCTGCGAAGCCCTGCCGCCGCCGGCCGCCTCCTGCCGCCGCTCAGCGCGCGGGGGCATATTGCGGTCGACGGCGAGGGGTTCGCGATGTCGTTCGAGGCTGTTTTCCGGCAGGCGCTGCCAAACCGCTGCCTGCTAGAGCCGCCGTGGTCGGTGCCGGCCGGCATACCCGTCTGAACGTTTCGGAAAGAGAACCATGCCCGCTATTCCCGTTTGGCAAATCAACCCGGTCCTCGGCCCTGTTTGCGGCTCGCGATGACCGCGAGCTTCGATCGCCGGAGGCACCGGTTTCCCGAAGAGCGCTATTTCGAGGATCTCGTCGTCGGCGAGCGCTATTACATCCCGAGCCGGACGATGACCGAGGCGCATTTCTCCGCCTTCCAGACGCTTTCGGCCGACAATCATCCGATTCACTACGATGTCGAATATTGCCGCGAGCGCGGCCATCCGGGCCCGCTGGCGCACGGGTACCAGACGCTCTGCTTCACGGCCCCCGGTGCCAGCACATTTGCGCTGGCCGTCGGCGACGCGCTGATCGCCTTCGTCGAGCAATCGTCGAAATTTCTCAAACCCGTCTACCCGGGCGACACGCTCTACCCGATGCTGGAAATAATCGCACTGACGCCGCAACGCTCGACCGGCGTCGTCACACTTGCCGCCACCGTGCACAACCAAAGAGCTGAACTGGTCCTCGCTGGCGAGCAAAAATTGCTCCTGCGCAAGCGCGGGGTCGCCGGTGATCAGGCGATAAGATCGAGGTGACCGCGAAAATCAAACATCCCGGACCGGGGGAGTCCGCACCGCGAGGCCGTGCGCCTGGCGCTTCTGCGCGCAGCCTACGATCCCGTCACCAAGAGACGTTACGACGCGGTCACGACGTCACGACCGCCGAAATCGCAGGCGCGGCGGGCGCCGCCAACGAGACGACCAACACGTGGTGGCCCGGCAAGGCGGCGCTGGTGCTCGACCGCCCGGGCACAAGGGCGAGGCGGAGATCGCTCCGGAACAGCGCTCCGATCGCTTGCTCTAGGGGCTCCGGCACCGGGTGTGCGAGAGCGCTAGCTTAGCTAGCGAGCCGCACCCGTACTGCGCTTTTTGATGGCCGAGGGGCAGTTTGATGCCGCACGCCGCAGAGAGTTGAGGGTGCGGTTGTCGATCCGCGGCGAATCGCTTTGCGCCGGGCGCTGATCCGTTGGGGATCGCCGACGAAGACCGTCAGGAGAGGCCCATCTTCGCCCTCTCGGGCGCCCTATGGTATCGGCTGCCTTCCCAGCCCGGATGATGGCGCTGGTGCCGCCGGCTAACGGTGCTCGATAACCGCCGCGAGAAGATCGGCGGCCCGACGGCACTGGTCGCGGGTTACGTCGAGATGGGTGACGGCGCGCACCGTCCGGACGCCAAATGCCGAAAGCAGGACGCCAGCTTCTTGAGCTCGGGCGACGATTGTCGCCGCATCCGGCCCATCCTCGGTCATCTGAAAGATCACTATATTGCTCTGTACCGTCGCCAGATCGAGGCTGACGCCGCGCAGCCCCGCCAGCCGGTCCGCCAGCAGCCGCGCATTGGCATGATCCTCGACCAGCCGCTCGAGATTGTGCTCGAGCGCAAAGAGACCGGCGGCGGCGAGGATACCCGACTGACGCATCGCGCCGCCGAACATGCGCCGCGCCCGCCGCGCCCGGGCAATCTCGTCCGTGCCGCCGGCAATCAGGCTCCCGACCGGACAGCCGAGACCCTTCGACAACGCCACCGCGACCAGGTCGAAAGGCGCCGCCAGCTCGGTGAGCGGCCGCCCGGTCGCCGCCGCGGCATTAAACAGGCGCGCGCCGTCGAGATAGCTGGCAAGACCGAGCTCGCGGGCTGTCGCGCACACCGCAACGGCATCCTGTTGCGGAAAGACGACACCGCCGCCCCGGTTGTGTGTGTTCTCGACCGCCGCCAGTGTCGTCGGCGGGAACACGATGTGGCCCGGCGGTTTGTAGGCCGCCCGCAGATCGGAAGCCGTGAACAGTCCGCCCCGGCCGACCACGGCAAACTGCACGCCGGAGTTTGCCGCGGCGGCGCCGGATTCATGCCAGACCACATGTGCCTCCTCGCCGACGACGACCTCGTCGCCGGGGCGGGTCAGAATTTTGAGGCCAATCTGGTTGGCCATCGTCCCGCTTGGCACAAACAGGGCGCTCTGCTTGCCGAGCAAATCCGCGATCCGCTCCTGCAGCCGGTTCACCGACGGATCCTCACCATACTGGTCGTCGCCCACCGGTGCGGCAGCCATCGCCTGGCGCATGCCCGGCGAGGGCGATGTGACGGTGTCTGAACGAAGGTCGATGTGTTCCATGCGCTAGGTTCCCCAGAGGTCGCGACGAGCGGCTATATCCGTGCCATGCTAGAGCGGTATGGACAGAAGGTTAACAATCGGCGAAACTCAGGCGTCGGTAAGTCGTCCACGCCTGTGGGGGAGGCATATGAGCGCCTGGATTCCGGCCACCCTCGCGATCGCGGTCGCCACTGTTCTGTCCGCCGCGGGGGCCGGTGCGGGGCCGTGCCCTCGCGACTATCTGCATAATTGCGTCAAGACGCCCTTTGTGATCAACCTCAGCTCGCTTCCGACTATTTCCGAGCAGATCGCGAACGAAAAGCCAAGCGGGCAAAAGCAGCAAAACACGACGGTCGACCCGCCGGCTCCGGCGCCCTATACCGGCCCGACCTTTGGGACGAGCCTGGGACGCGGAGCGCCGACCGTCGGCTATAAGTGGTTACTGGAGTGACGCTCCTCGGGCGCAAAAAGCGGACCTCTGATCCCGGCCAAAGCGGGTGTCCGATTATCACCTGATCCGCTTGCTTCAGTATTTGGCGCTCCTGCTGTTCGTCAGCGGTGGCGCGCTGGCGTTGTCCGGCAGTCGGTATTGGTGGGCGAAATGGGTTCGGCGGAGCTCGATTGCGATCTTTGCCGTCGTGTTTTTGTATGCTCTCGTACTCACTGCGTTTTGGGCGCTGCGCGGGGCTGATTAGCGGTAGTGAGCTCGGAACACGAGAAGGGAGACTGAGCTTGCCGCGAAGATCATTCCGCTGCTGGTCATCGGCACGAGTTTGCCGCCGGCGGCGCAGACTGTGAAGTTCAGCCCCGTAAACAGCTAAACCGGGCTCTTAGCGTAACCCGCCGATCAGGCCCGGAAGGGCTTCGACCCTTGCGTCTGCGGGTATGGCGATACGGTCGTGCTCGAGCGTATCTCGTTGGCGGTGTCGGATAGGGCGCTGCGGACCAGGCTTGAGCCCGCTGCATCGGAGACCTGCGCAGATCAGTCTAGGATGACCTTTTGCCCCTCGGGTAAATTTTTGTGGGAAAGGCTACACTGGACCTCCCGCCCGAGCTCAACTACGACTTGAGGAGAGCGTCATGCAGTACCGGCGAATATCGGCCGACTGTCACCTCGACATGATCTGGCTGCCGGCCGATCTGTTCACATCGCAGGCGCCGCGCGCATTGCAGGACAAAATGCCGTTTGTCGCCGATCAGCCGGACGGCACGAAGCGCTGGGTCGACAGCAACGGGGCTGATTTCGGCATGGCGGGCGGGGTCGGCGCGTCCGGTACGCCCTACGTTCCGGGCAAACAATTGCGTGTCGACAAAATGGCCGAGGCCGGGCTCTACGACGATTACAAGCAGAAAGGGCACCGACGGCCGGGCGACCCGCATCTGCGCGTCAAGGAACTCGACCGCGACGGCGTCGACGCCGAGGTGATTTACGGCATTCTCGCGGCTTGCGCAAAAATCAAAGACCGCGAAGCCGCAAACGAAATGCTGCGCATCTACAACGACTTCATGAACAATTTCTGCAGCTACTACCCAAACCGCGAAATCGGTTTGGCGTGCCTGCCCTACAGCGACATCGAAGCGGCCGCCGCCGAGGTCCGGCGTGTCGCAAAGCTCGGCATGAAGGGCGTCGAGCTATCCTGCTCGTGGCACATGACGCCCATGTGGCATCCGATGTGGGACCCGCTGTGGGAAGCGATTAACGAGACGCAGCTGCCGCTGCATTTCCATACCTTCCCGTCGGTCGATCCCGAATTGCGCAAGCAGTTTACGGGCGGCACGCAGCGGGCGATGACCTATAGCGGGCTCTGCCTGTTCCAGATGACGCTCGCCAACATACTGACGGCGTTGATGGGCGCCGCAGTGTTCGAGCGGTTCCCGAACATCCGGGTGGTCTTCGGCGAGAGCGGCATCGGCTGGATCCCTTACGTGCTCGACCGCATGGATTTCGAGTATCAGGACCAGTATCGCGACCTGAAGCTGAAGATGCTGCCGAGCGAATATTGGCGCCGCCAGTGTAAAGCAACGTTCCAATACGATCGGGTCGGCACCAAGCTGATTGAGGATATGGGAGTGGAGACCCTGATGTGGGGATCCGATTACCCGCATCCGGACGGCGTGTGGCCGGAATCGAAAAAATACATCGAAGACCAGTTCAGTCACCTGCCGGCCGACGTCGCCTACAAGATGACCTGTGAGAATGCGGGCAAGTTCTACGGGCTGATCAACTAACCACCGGGGTGCGGCGTACGGCGCCGCACCCCGACACCGCCGCTCGCTAGCCGGTCCGTTCCGGTAACGGGTGACTTGATAATCCGCTGGCGGGTCTGCGGCCTGGTATCGGGGCGTGTTGGAACGCCCCGATCCAGAATTCCAGAAAGCAAACAAAAAGCGACCTCGCGCATTGTCGAAATCCGGGACCTGCGTGATCGCGGGGCTGGTCGCAAGCAAACCCGCGCTTTTTCTTCTTCGGGCCGCGGACCACGATTATCATGGTGTCTTCGGATCAAAAGATATTCTGATGTCCGCAACGATGAGCATTGCTTTCAAATCGTCCTGCGCACAGGGCTTTCGACAGCGGCCGCGCGCTGCTCTATCCTCGCTCGGTGAGGAGTAAGCAATGTCCGGACTTGCCGCGATCGGCGAGGATCTGCCGACCTTCGTCACGCATCTCGAATGCAGCCTGACTGCCGAGCGCTACCCGGCGGATACGCTGCAGACTTTATCGAAGGCCGGCCGCCCCCTGCTGGTGCGCTACGACCTGGATGGCATCCGGCGGGCGCTGCCTCGCCGTGCGCTGGCCGGCCGGCCGCAGAGCTTGTGGCGTTATCGGGAGCTGCTGCCGGTTCGCAGGGCGCAGAACGTCGTCTCGCTCGGCGAGGTGATGACCCCGTTGATCCCGCTGCCCCGGATTGCCGCGCGGCTTGCGACAGGCGGCGAGATCCTGGTCAAGGATGAGGGGCGTCTGCCGACCGGCTCGTTCAAGGCGCGCGGATTGGCGGTCGCGGTGTCGATGGCCAGAGAACTCGGGGTCGACACGATGGCAATGCCGACCAACGGCAATGCCGGGGCGGCGATGGCCGCCTATTGCTCGCGCAGCGGCATCAAAGCCTATGTGTTTTGCCCCGACGATACCCCGGCGGTAAACGTCCGCGAGATCGCCATGCAGGGAGCCGAGGTGTTTCTCGTCGACGGATTGATCGATGACTGCGGCAAGCTCGTCGGCGAAGGCGAGCGGGTGGCCGGCTGGTTCAACTGCTCCACTCTCAGGGAGCCCTATCGCATCGAGGGCAAGAAGACGATGGGGATCGAACTCGCCGAGCAGCTCGGCTGGGAATTGCCCGATGTGATCTTTTACCCGACAGGCGGCGGCACCGGCATCATCGGAATGTGGAAGGCGTTCGCCGAGCTCGCGGCCATCGGTTGGATCGGGCCGAAGCGGCCGCGGATGGTGGTCGTTCAGGCGACCGGCTGCGCGCCGATCGTCAGGGCCTGGCAGGAAGGAGCCGAACACGCCCCGCGTTGGGAGAATGCGCGCACCGTCGCCGCCGGCATCCGCGTGCCGCAGGCGATCGGTGATTTCTTGATCCTGCGCGCGGTGCGCGAGAGCGGCGGGTTTGCGACCGCTGTCAGCGATGATGCGATCGCCGAGGCATGGAGTGAGGTCGCCGCCGAAGAGGGCGTGCTGCTCTGCCCCGAGGGTGCGGCGACCTATGCCGCCTACAAGCAGGCGCTTGCCGACGGGCGGATCCGCAGAGAGGACCGTGCCGTCCTGTTCAACTGCGCAAGCGGGCTCAAATATCCGATGCCCGACGCGGGGACGCCGTTGCAGCTGGGCAATGCCGTCGATTGGCGGGGACTCGTCAAGGATCGGCGTCCGACTGCCCGGCGTTAGCCGCGAGGGAGTGAGATCCGTGCCGTCAACTTCTTCGATCGCTATTCGGGTCGCGGCAGCCGGCTTATCGCTCAGCCTCGCGGCGTGCGCCGGACCACCCTGGACCCTCAGCAAATCGCCCGATGAGATAAGCCTGCGATGGTATTCGGACGCCACGCCGAGAGCCGTGGCGGACTCGCTCGCCCAATCACACTGCCAGTCCTGGGGCAAGAGCGCCGAACTCGTCTCGTATGCTCAAACTGGCAGCGCCCAGCTGGGGACATATCGCTGCCGTTGATGGCAGTACTTCAATTTTTGGCCATCGCGCAACTTGCCGGGAGAGCGCGCAATGAGCATCGAGCAACGGCTGAATGAGCTGAGGATCAGGCTGCCCGAGGTCGGGGATCCACTGGGTAATTATGTCCACGCCAAGCGAACCGGCGATCTTCTTTATCTGTCGGGCAAGGGCCCGCCGAACGGCGCCGGCGGCGCGGTGCCGCGGGGCAAGCTCGGCGCCGGCATCTCCGTCGAGGAGGGTTATCGCCATGCGCGGCAGGTCGGCCTGGTGCTGATTGCGGCGATGCGGGACGCTCTGGGCGGCGATCTCGATCGCGTCGAGGACGTCGTGAAGGTCCTCGGAATGGTCAACGCCGCCCCTGACTTCGAAGATCACCCCCAAGTCGTGAACGGCTGTTCCGACCTCTTTGTCGAGGTGTTCGCGGAACGCGGTCGGCACGCCCGCTCGGCAGTCGGAGTGGGTTCGCTGCCCGGTGGAATACCCCTCGAAATCGAGGTCATCGTTGCGGTCAGATAGTTTAGACAAAGTAATTCCGTCCGACGCTTGTCGGCGAGAAGCGGACCGGCAGATCAGCCGGCTCATGGTGTTTTTCGCTGTCGTCTACGTTGCCGAAGGCGTCGGTCAGACCGGAGGTCTGATTGCGCAGCCGCTGAATTACTTTCTGAAACAGACCCTCGGCTGGACACCGGTTCAAGTCACCGCCTATCTGACGCTCCTGAACCTTCCCTGGATCATCAAGCCTGTCTACGGGATCGTTTCGGACTTTCTGCCGCTCTTCGGCTACCGCCGGAAATCGTATCTCGTTCTCGCCAATGCCGCGGCAGCCGGAGCGTACTGCTGGGTAACGCAGATCACGGCGCCCGGCACGCTCGTCCTCGCGCTGTTGCTAAGCGCCTTCGGGATGGCAATTTCCAGTACCGTATGTGGTGCCGTGCTCGTCGAAAATGGCCAGAAGTTCGGCGTGAGCGACGCGTTTGTCAATCAGCAGTGGTTGTGGTTCAACATCGCTGCGATGGCGAGCGGGTTTGTTGCCGGTCAATTGGTCCAAAGACTGGCGCCGGGCGACGCATTGCACAGCGCTGCGGCCATTATCGCGATCGCCCCGCTCGTCGTCATCTTTGCCGGTTGGTCGCTGATCCGTGAACCGGCCAGCCGCATCAATCTGCCTGAAATCAAGAGAACCTTTGCCGGGCTGTTGACGGCGTTCCGGTCGAGGGATCTGTGGATTATTGCGCTGTTTCTTTTGGTATATTATCTCAACCCGGGGCTCGGTACACCGCTTTATTATCATATGACCGACGACCTCAAGTTTTCACAAGAGTATATCGGGATTCTTGGCTCGATCAATTCGGCCGGATGGATCGTGGGCGCCCTGCTGTACCGCAGGTTTTTCAGAGGCATCACTGCCAGGGCGCTGCTGAATCTAAGCATCGCGCTCGGCGTGCTCGCAACCGCTGCGTTCCTGCTGCTGTGGAGCGAGATATGGGCGGCGGCGATCAACTTCTTCGGCGGGGTTGCCAGCATGACTGCGTTTGTCGCGACGTTAAGCCTGGCTGCGGATTATTGCCCGCAGCGATCGGAGGGGTTCGCCTTCGCTGCGCTGATGTCGGTCACTAATTTTTCGTTGGCGCTATCCGAGAATCTCGGCTCGTTCTGTTACGAGCACTTATTTCAACGCCAGCTCGTTCCATTGATCCTGCTATCTGCGGCGTTCACAGCCGTGGCCTTCCTGTTTGTTCCACTGCTGCGCCTCGGCGATAAGCAGCCGGGAGCATCGGCGCGTGCCGCGGTCGTCGGCAGCTGATCGCGGCCAGATCGACCTCATAAATATTCCGCAGGATTTATGTGAGCCGTTTCGGGAAGCCTGTACGAAGGGTGCACGGTCAAGTTAAACGATGCCCCGTGCAGCGAGTCCTCAGCACAGGTCAGCTTTGGAACAGGGTGTGCGCCATGACATCAGCCGACAACAGGGGCCCGCCAACCGGTCGGTTCGCCCGCTTCAATCTATAGCCGGAACGACAGTGTGCATCAGATCAGTCGCCTGACCGGTGAACCTGCAGGGCAGAGCCTCGTCGATCCCATCCTATCGAAGCGGGGTAGCCGACCACTACGTAACCGATGACCCGGTAAATCTTGACCTGTCCAGTGCAGCAAAGACGTGTGAGATATGAACGCGCGCCGCCTAATCCTGCGCTCGTCAGGAGCCACGATATCTTATTCGGACTCCTGTCATGCAATTCCACAGGAGCAGGCAGCATGCGATTGTGACAACCAACGCTTCCAGCTCGCATGTCCATTTGTCCAGTGCTAGTCCAGCCGTAACGCCGGTCAAATGCAGCAAGCGGACAAAGCAGCATCGCGCGAGTGACCCGTCATTCCTTGACGGGACGTCACGCACACCTTCGAGGGGATCGCGTCGAAGCTGGGAAACGTGGCAATGAAACCCAGTGACGGTCGGTCCAGTGCAACCCACGCCCTGTTCGTCCGGTCCTGCGCGTAATCCGGCCGCAGGTGTCTCGGTAATACACGTGCCCCGCTCGCCAAGTTGCTTGTTCGGCTCGACAAGCCCGACAGGATCGATGCCTTGTGTTCAGTCGCGCCGTAGATCACGTGACCGTTGAAGTCGAGTCCGTCGTTCCTGCCGAGGAAGGTCACGTAATCTTCCGAATGGAAGCGTATCCCGGGCATGTCTGCGCAGCCACGTCGAGGTCTGGCGCGGCCAGATTGTCGGTTCAAATCCGCGTTCCTGCTCCCCCGCTTAATAGGCAGCACCGCCTGGCGTCTGTGGCGACGCACGCACCTGCGGGTCCGGCATCGGCCATTTCAGCTTCCCCGGCTGATCAGCCGACATCCCCTGGCATGTCCGATCTGAACGCGTGATGAAGTGTGGTCAGGGTCGTTCTTGATGAACACAAGTTTGCCGGTCGCATTGGTCCCGCCCTCTTCAACCGGCAGCACGGCGTGGTGAGACGGGCTTTCCATTTCTCGCGTGCTCGCGTCTTGCCATGCTTCCAATCGCACCGCAGTGTGCCGGCGACGCTCAATCAATATGAGATGAATGATCGGCCACTCGAGGACTTGAGGTCGATCGATCCGTATTCGGATCGCGGCCCGCTACGCGTCGCGTGATCTGCGGCCTTTGCCGACATTCTCAAAAGGGCCCGCGATTTGCTCTTAAATAACAAGCTTAGGCGGTTAGCTTCGGTCCTGGCGGGGCGGGCGCGCTGCGGGATTCGGCGGCGTTATCCCGAGCCGGGAATCGTGCCTTCCGGCAAAGCTTCGCAATACCGCGCGATCTCGCCGGGTGTCGTGATCCATAGCTTGTCACGTTGCCGCACGATGTGGCGGACGGCGTCGCGGAATGCACGCAGCCGAAACGGCTGACCGATGATAAAAGGATGTACCGAAACCGCGAAGACGAGCGGGTAGCTGCGCGACTGCTCCAGCATCTCATCGAACTGGTCGATGACCATCTCGGCGAACTGCCGTCCGGTATGCCTACGGAACACCAGCGCAGGCGAGTCGTTGATCTCCAGCGGGTAGGGCACCGAAAGAATCGGCCCGGTGCGGGTGCGCATCCAAACCGGTTGATCGTCGAGTGCCCAGTCCATGACGTAGCGGTAGCCGGCTTCCTTCAGCAGATCCAATGTCGTCGGGCTCTGCGCGATATAGGGGCCAAGCCAGCCTTCTGGCCGTCTGCCGGAAAGCCGCGCCAGGACCTCGGTGCATTCGGCGATCAGCCGCGCCTCGTCCTCCTCCCACAGCACATCCTGGCGCTCCGAGTTCGTCCGGCCATGACCGACATACTCGTCGCCGCGCCCGTTGAGCCGCTCGACGATGTCGGGGCATTGCTCGAGGACGGCGGAATTGACGTTGTGCGCACCCGGCAGACCGAACTCATCGAGCAAGTCCAGATAATGCCAGAGACCCACGCGGTTGCCGTAATCGCGCCAGGCATAGTTGCGCTGGCTCTGCGGCGCCGGTGCGCCGGTCGAGTCGCTGCCGAGTCCGGCGCCGAATGCGAAGTACTCAATGTTATTGTTGAACGTCACCGCCAGGCGCGTTCGGCCGGGCCATTCATATTGCGGCCGTTTGTGGATCGGGATGTAGTCGTAGCGGCCGTGGCCGGGAAGCTTCACGTCAGCGTCCCTTGAACACGGGTTTGCGCTTTTCCATAAACGCGGTGCGACCTTCGACGTAATCCTCGCTGGCGAAGCACTCGTCCACCACGCGTTTGCAAAGCGCCAAATCGCGCTCGCGCTCGTCCTTCATGGCTTCGCGAACAATGGCTTTGACCGAACGGACGGTCAGCGGCGCATTGGCTGCGATCATCTCACAATAATCTCTCACATAGGTTTCGAGCTTGTCCGCCGGCACGACCTGGTTGACCAGTCCCATGCGCAGCGCTTCCTCGGCGCTGAACTGCCGCGCCGTGTAGAAGATCTCGCGCGCGCAGGCCGGGCCGACGAGATCGATTAGCTTGCGGATCCCGTCATAAGCGTACCCGAGCCCGAGTTTGGCTGCGGGAATGCCAAAGCGCGCGCCCTCGGCCGCGATCCGCATGTCGCAGGCCAAGGCTGTGCCGACCCCGCCGCCAATGCAGTAGCCTTGGATCATCGCGATCGTCGGCTTGAACGTCTCCTGAAGGCGTTGCCGCGCGCCTTCGGAGATCTTGCTGTAAGCGGCAACGGCCTCCTCGGACGCGCGCTTCTCCTTGAACTCCGAGATGTCCGCACCCGAGACAAAGGCCCGGCCGCCGGCACCGGATACGACAATGACCCTGATCGTGTCGTCCTGCTCGAAATCGTCGATGATCCGGGTGACGGCTTCCCACATTTCGAGCGACACAGCGTTGTGGCGCGCCGGGTTATTGAAAATCAGGCGGCCGATCGCACCCTCCTTCCCGGCGATCATTTTGCTCGTGATAGGCTGGTCTAGCATGGCTCTGGTTCCTTCTGTTCTTGCCGGCCCGGCCGGTCATTGCGACCCGGACGGCCCCGCGCCGGTCGCCCACGGGCTTTGTCAAATGGGGCCCGCGCTTCGGGGC
>JAFMSA010000453.1 GCA_017353855.1 Alphaproteobacteria bacterium | reverse complement strand
TATCTGATGGTCGACATGGCCCATTTCGCGGGCCTGGTCGCCGGAGGAGTCCATCCAAGCCCACTACCGCACGCGCATGTGGTCACGACGACAACTCACAAGACGCTGCGCGGCCCGCGAGGCGGGATGATTCTTGCCAACGACGACGAGATCGGCAAACGGATCAACGCGGCTGTGTTCCCGGCAGTGCAGGGCGGCCCGCTGATGCATGTGATCGCCGCCAAGGCCGTCGCTCTATACGAGGCGCTCCAGCCGGCGTTCAAAACTTACGCCCGAGCTGTTGTCGAAAACGCCAATGTGCTCGCGGCGACATTGACCGAAGCAGGGCTTGAGATCGTTTCAGGCGGGACCGACACGCACCTGATGCTGGTCGATCTGCGGCCGCTCAGCGTTACCGGGCGGGATGCAGAGGCCAGTCTCGAGCGGGCCGGCATCACCTGCAACAAAAATGGCATCCCGTTCGATCCGCAGAAGCCGAGCGTGACGTCCGGCATCCGGCTCGGCTCGCCGGCGGCAACGACGCGCGGCTTCGGGCCGGACGAATTCCGCACCGTCGCAAGATACATCGTCGAGGTGCTGCAGGCGCTCGCGCTGGCACCCTCCGACAATCGCGCGACCGAAAATCGCGTGTACGAGAATGTCCGGGAGCTGTGCACCCGGTTCCCGATTTATGCCGAACCCGGCGTAAAGCACGAGCGGGACAGATCGCGTCGAACTTTGGAGCGGGGAGGAGAAGATGCGCTGTCCGTTTTGCGGCGCTGACGATACCCAGGTTAAGGATTCCCGGCCGACGGATGATCGCGGTGCGATCCGACGTCGGCGTTTTTGTCCGAACTGCACCGCCCGCTTCACAACTTTTGAGCGCGTCCAGCTGCGCGAACTCACGGTGATCAAAAAGAATGGGCAGCGTGAACCCTTCGACCGCGACAAGCTCGCCCGGTCGATCTACGTCGCGATACGCAAACGCCCCGTGGAACCCGAGCGGGTCGAGCGCATCATCAATTCGCTGGTGCGGCAATTGGAGAGTTCGGGCGAAACAGACATCCCGAGCAGCATGATCGGCGGCCTGGTCATGGAGGCGCTGGCGAGCCTCGACCAGGTCGCCTATATCCGCTTCGCATCGGTCTACCGCAATTTCCGCGAGGCGAAAGATTTCGGAGATTTTGTCGGGCGGATCGCCGCTGATGGCGATTGACGGGCGGCGGCTTGATGAACGCTCAATGCGCGCCGCACTTGCTTTGGCACGCCGCGGACTCGGCTCGGTGTGGCCAAATCCGGCAGTGGGCTGTGTCGTCGTCAAGGAGGGCCGGGTGGTCGGACGCGGCTGGACACAGCCGGGCGGCCGGCCGCATGGCGAGACCGAAGCGCTGCGCCGGGCGGGCGAGGCCGCCTGCGGAGCCACCGCCTATGTCAGCCTCGAACCGTGCTGCCACTGGGGACGCACCCCGCCCTGTACCGATGCGCTGATCGCCGCGGGCGTAAGGCGGGTCGTCGTCACCCTGGAAGACCCCGACCCGCGGGTCGCCGGCGGGGGCCTCCGCCAACTGCGCGCCGCGGGGATCGTTGTCGAGACCGGACTGTGCGCAGAAGAGGCCGCCGAGATCAATGCCGGCTTCTTCTGCCGGCTTCGCTACGGCAGGCCGCTCGTTACGCTGAAGCTCGCGACGTCGCTCGACGGCCGCATCGCGACTTCCGCCGGCCATAGCCAATGGATTACCGGGCCGCCGGCACGCGAATGCGCCCATGTGCTGCGTGCTGCTCACGACGCCATCATGGTCGGCACCGGGACACTTCTCGCGGACGATCCGCAGCTCACCTGCCGTCTGCCGGGCCTGCGCGACCGCTCCCCGGTGCGGGTCGTCATCGACCGGCAACTGCGCATCTCGTCGGCCATGAAGCTGGTTTCGGGAGCGCGCAAGGTTGCGAGCTGGGTTCTAACGCTGCCTTCCGCGGATCCAGCGCGCCGCCAATCGCTTCGCGACAGTGGTGTGACGATAATCGACGTCGATCCCGATCCCGAGGGCATGATCGACATTCGCGCCGCGCTCGCAGCACTTGGCGAGCGCGGTATCACCCGGCTCCTCGTGGAAGGTGGCGGACGTCTTGCGGCCGCCATGGCGCGCGCCCGCCTGGTCGATCGGCTCATTTGGGTGCACGCGCCGCTGCTGATCGGCGGAGACGGCATCCCTGCGATCGCCGGCCTTGGGCTCGACGCACTGGCGGATGCGCCGTCCTTTGAGCGGCTATCGACGCAAACGGTCGGCGCCGACGTGCTGACGGTTCTGCGAGCGCGGGAACCTTGACAGCGATGCGCGCCCGCCGCCGGTGGACACATGTCCGGCCGGCAGGCCGAATACCGAACCGCCGAGAAACACCCCCAGCACAACCGGGTGCTGATCGCGTGACCTAGGCGCGCGGTGAGCCTCGCCCTCCAAGGCAGGAAAGGAGAGCGCCAGCCGGCAGGATCGGCTTGGATGCGACCGTTTGGGCGATTGATCCTGTTGCGAAATCCAGTTATCCGGCCCGCCGTGCGAAAGGCTCCAAGTGCCAGCGCGCAATGATCGGCGCGATGCAATCCTGGCAAGGCCGGACGGCTTTCGGACGAACTGCGGCGGCGGACGCGATCGTCCGTCCGAGAGGACAGCCCCAGGGACGAGGCTGCGGATAATGCGCCTGTCGCGCAACGGTGGCGAGAGCCGCGGAGAGTTTCCGGGAGGCTTCCCGGAACCCTCGGGCTTCAGCCCGGGGAGGGTCAGAGGGAGCGGGCCCATTTCAGAGCGATCTGTTGCGATCGATCGGCCAAAGCCGATGCGGCCGAGCTCCGGTAGACCCGCCGCGGATCGCGGAAGGCCGGCTTGGCATCCCGGATCTGCGACGACGAGGCTGCTTATCCATGCTGTTCACGATCGCCACGCCGGCTCCACGACGCTAGTCTCCCCCCGGAAAATCGTAAGGGAGTAAACGATGCTGAAGATGGCCGAACGCATGGGCGTCCTCGGTACCGAGACCGCCTTCGAGGTGCTGGCGCGCGCTAACGCACTCGCGGCGCAAGGCCGTTCGATCATAAACCTCGGGATCGGCCAGCCGGATTTTCTAACGCCCGAGCATATCGTCGAAGCCGGCCGCAAAGCGCTTGCCGACGGCCATCATGGGTATACGCCGGCAAACGGCATTCCCGAATTGCGCGCCGCCGTTGCGGCCGACCTCTTCCGTCGCCACGGCGTCGACATACCGCCAAATCGTGTGCTCGTCGTCCCGGGCGGAAAAGTCACGATGTTTTTCGCCGTCCTGATGTTCGGCGAGCCGGGGGCCGAGATCCTTTATCCGAACCCCGGTTTCCCGATCTACGAAAGCGTGATCCGGTTTTCCGGCGCGACCCCTGTGCCGATCGCACTGCACGAGAGCGCCGGCTTTTCGTTCAGCGCCGATGAGGTGCTCGAGAAGATTACTCCGCGCACCCGTCTGATAATCATCAATAGTCCCGCCAATCCGACAGGAGGCGTGGTACCGCGGCATGAACTCGACCGTCTCGTCGACGGTCTCGAAGGGCATCCCCAGGTTGCGGTGCTCAGCGACGAGATCTATGGCGAGATCCTCTATGAGGGAGCGGAGCATGTAAGCCTCCTCAAGTACCCGGCGATCCGCGACCGGTTGGTCCTGCTCGACGGCTGGAGCAAAACCTATGCGATGACGGGCTGGCGGCTCGGATACGGGGTGTGGCCCGAGACGTTGATCGGCCACGCCGAGCGGCTCGCGATCAATTGCCACTCCTGTGTCAACGCGGCCGCTCAGTTTGCCGGGATCGCAGCACTGAGCGGACCGCGCGAGCCTGTGCGCCACATGGTCTCGGCTTTTGCGGAGCGACGGGAGACGATCGTCGCCGGATTGAACGGCCTGCCCGGGTTTCGCTGCGCCCGGCCGGGAGGCGCCTTCTATGCTTTCCCCAATATCTCAGGGACCGGCCTCGATGCCCGGACCTTGCAGGGAGAGCTGCTCGAAAAGGCAGGAGTGGCAACGATTGCCGGCACAAGTTTCGGCGAATACGGCCAAAGTTATTTGCGCTTCTCTTACGCCAATAGCCGGGAGGCAATTGCCGAGGCGATCGACCGGATCCGGGGATTTCTCGGAAACCTGCCGAGCCGCTGATGCCGGCGGAGCTCTTCTTTATGATTAGGAATTAGGCATCTTTCTGGTGAATTTATAGGCAATAGCTGCATCAGTGCGGCAAGTTCCATGCGCACGTCGCCGAACGGGGTGGCATGGATTATGCTCCGAGTGCACCAAGCACGGTGCCGTGGCAGAGAAGGTCGGAAAAAAGTCGATGAAAAAGATCGAGGCGATCATTAAACCCTTCAAGCTCGACGAGGTGAAGGAAGCGCTTCACGAAGTGGGCATCAAGGGGATTACCGTGACCGAGGCCAA
>JAFMSA010000452.1 GCA_017353855.1 Alphaproteobacteria bacterium | reverse complement strand
CGCGCCTGTCGACGCAGCACCGTTCAAAGAACCCGAACATTTCGAATTCTCTGCGGAAAATCTCGAGCGCGCCAAAGCGCATATCGCGAAATACCCGCCGGGCCGCCAGGCGAGCGCAGTGCTGCCATTATTGTGGATCGCGCAGGAACAGAGCGGCGGATGGCTGCCGCGGGCGGCAATGGATCACGTAGCGCAGCTCCTCGGGATGGCGGCGATCCGCGTCTACGAGGTCGCGACGTTCTACACGATGTTCAATCTGCGGCCTGTCGGGCGTTATCTGTTGCAGGCATGCACGACGACCCCGTGCTGGCTGCGCGGCAGTGATGGGGTTGTCGAGACGTGCAGGCGCAAGCTCGGTATCGGGCTCGGCGGGACGACGCCGGACGGGTTGTTCACTTTGGTCGAGGTCGAGTGCCTGGGGGCGTGCGTCAACGCGCCGATCCTGCAGGTCAATGACGATTTCTATGAAGATCTGGACGTACCGGCGACCGAGGCGTTGCTCGACGCGTTGCGCGGGGGAAAACCGCCGGCGCCCGGTTCGCTGACCGGTCGGCGCGGATCCGAGCCGGCGACCGGGCGCACCACGCTGAGGGAAGCCGAGAGCGGGCCTGCCGGCCGGCGATGAGAGGAAGCGAATGCTTGCCGATAAGGATCGTATCTTCACCAATCTCTATGGCCAGGACGATTGGCGCCTCGCCGGGGCCCGGCGCCGCGGCGACTGGGACGGCACGAAGGAGCTGATCCTCAAGGGACGTGACTGGATCGTAGAGCAGGTTAAGGAATCCGGTTTGCGCGGACGCGGCGGGGCGGGTTTCCCGACCGGCTTGAAGTGGTCCTTCATGCCGAAGCAAACCGACCGGCCGGCTTATCTCGTCGTCAACGCCGACGAGAGCGAACCGGGCACCTGCAAGGACCGCGACGTTATCCGCAACGAGCCGCAAAAGCTCGTCGAGGGTTGTCTGCTCGCGTCGGCGGGCATGGGCGCCCACACCTGCTATATCTATATCCGCGGCGAGTTCGCCAACGAAGCCAAGCGCTTGCAGGCGGCGATCGACGAGGCGTACGACGCGGGGCTCATCGGCAAAAACGCGTGCGGCTCGGGTTGGGATTTCGCGCTGCATCTGCATCGCGGGGCGGGTGCGTATATCTGCGGCGAGGAAACCGGTCTTCTCGAGAGTCTCGAGGGGCGCAAGGGCCAGCCCCGGCTCAAGCCCCCTTTCCCGGCGGCGGTCGGCCTCTATGGCTGCCCGACGACCGTCAACAATGTCGAGACGATCTCGGTTGTCCCCACGATCCTGCGTCGGGGTGCGAGCTGGTTTGCCGGAATAGGGCGGCCCAAGAACAGCGGCACGAAGATTTTCTGCCTTTCGGGCCACGTGAACACGCCATGCAATGTCGAGGAGGAGATGAGCATACCGCTGCGCGAACTGATCGAGCGGCATGCGGGCGGTGTTCGCGGCGGCTGGGACAACCTTCTCGCCGTCATTCCGGGCGGTTCTTCGGTGCCCGTCATACCGAAATCGATCTGCGAGACGGTGCTGATGGATTTCGACAGTCTTGTCGCGGTCAAGAGCGGTCTGGGCACGGCCGCCGTGATTGTGATGGACAACTCCACCGACATCGTGAAGGCGATCGCCAGGCTGTCGAAATTCTATAAACACGAGAGCTGCGGCCAGTGCACCCCGTGCCGCGAGGGCACGGGCTGGGTGTGGCGGGTGATGGAGCGCATGGTCGAAGGGAACGCCTCCGTGGCGGAGATCGACATGCTGCTGGATGTTTCCTACGAGATCGAGGGGCATACGATCTGCGCACTGGCCGACGGCGCGATGTGGCCCATCCAGGGGCTGATCCGCCATTTCCGTCCTGAATTGCAGCGGCGGATCGCGGAATATCGCCAGTCCGCAGTGCGGGAAAGGCAGGCAGCCTGACGATGCCGAAGCTGACGATCGACGGGCAGGAGATCGAGGTGCCTGCGGGCACGACGATCCTGCAGGCCTGCGAGCATGCGGGGATCGAGATCGCTCATTTCTGCTACCACGAGCGCCTGGCGATCGCCGGGAACTGCCGGATGTGTCTTGTCGAGGTCGAGAGATCGCCAAAGCCCGTCGCGTCCTGCGCGATGCCGGCGGGCGACGGGATGGTGGTTCACACGAAATCGCCCAAGGCGATCAAGGCGCAAAAGGGCGTCATGGAATTCCTGCTGATCAATCATCCGCTCGACTGCCCGATCTGCGACCAGGGCGGCGAGTGCGACCTGCAGGACCAGGCGATGGCCTACGGTTTCGATCGCGGCCGGTTCGAGGAGAACAAGCGCGCCGTGCGCGACAAGGATTTCGGCCCGCTGGTCGAAACCCACATGACCCGCTGCATTCACTGCACGCGCTGCATCCGCTTTCTGACCGAGATCGCCGGCGTTCAGGAGCTGGGCGCCACCGGGCGCGGCGAGGACATGGAGATCACGACCTATGTCGAGCGCGCGCTCGGATCCGAGCTGTCGGCCAATATCATTGATCTCTGCCCGGTGGGGGCTCTGACCTCCAAGCCTTATGCGTTCGTGGCTCGACCCTGGGAGCTGACAAAAACCGAATCGATCGACGTTATGGATGCGGTCGGCAGCAACATCCGGATCGATTCCCGCGGGCCTCAGGTTCTGCGGGTACTGCCGCGCGTTCACGAGGGCATCAACGAAGAATGGATTTCCGACAAGACCCGTTACGCGATCGACGGGCTGGTACGCCGACGTCTGGACCGCCCCTATATTGGTCGGGATCATAAGCGCGCAGCCGGGTGGCGCGAGGCCCTCGAGCTGGCCGGCGAACGGCTGAAGATGGTCCCCGGTGAACGTGTCGCCGCCATCGCGGGTGATCTGTGCGATGCCGAGGCGATGTTTGCGCTTAAGGAGCTCCTGACCGGGCTTGGAGCGACGAGCCTCGACTGCCGTCAGGACGGCGCCGAACTCGATCCGCGGTGCCGTGCCGGTTACCTGTTCAATACGACGATCGCCGGTATCGAAAGCGCGGATGCATGTCTCTTGGTCGGCACCGACCCGCGCCGGGAGGCTCCGCTTGTTAATGCGAGGCTGCGCAAGCGTTATCTTCGCGGCGGTTTCCGCGTAGCGGCCGTGGGCCGGTCGCTCGACCTGACTTTCCCGGTCGAAATGCTCGGAGCTGGCGGGAATACGCTGAATGCGCTGGTGAGCGGCGAGCACGCGTGGGCGGCAGTTCTGCGCGAGGCCAAAAACCCGATGATTGTGATCGGGCAAGGGGCGCTGGCGCGACCGGACGGTCGCCGGGTGCTGGGGGCCGCGAGGAGCATCGCTCAGAGCTGCGGCCTCGTTCGCGAGGACTGGAACGGGTTCAACGTGCTGCACAATGCTGCCGCGCGGGTCGGGGGGCTGGACCTGGGCTTTGTTCCGGGCCCGGGCGGTCGCGATGTGGAGGGTATCCTGGCCGGCTGCCGATCGGGTGCCATCGAGGTCCTCTATCTCCTCGGCGCCGACGAGGTCGACACCGGCAGCCTGGGATCGGCTTTTGTCATTTATCAGGGACATCATGGCGATCGCGGCGCCCGGCGCGCCAACGTCATCCTTCCCGGCGCTGCTTACACGGAGAAGGACGGGACCTACGTCAACACGGAGGGTCGCGCTCAAATGGCGCGCCGCGCGGTATTTCCGCCGGGTGAGGCACGTGAGGACTGGAGGATCCTGCGCGCCTTGTCGAGCGCCGCCGGCGCACCGCTTGCTTATGACACGCTGCGCGAGCTTCGCCGGCGGATGTGGGAGGCGCATCCGACACTGCGCGAGACGGACGAGGTGACCCGCGCCCGTTGGGAGGGCTTCGGGGAAGCAGGGCCGGTCGCTCCCGACCCGTTCGAGTACCCCATAGAGGATTTCTATCGGACTGATCCGGTCAGCCGCGCGAGCGAGACGATGGCCGAGTGCAGCGAGCTGTTCGGCGTGCGCCGGCAGGAAGCGACGCTGCGGACGGGGACGCATGGCTAGCTTCTGGACCGCATATGCGTGGCCGACCGTGATCACGGCGGCCGAGGTTGTCGCGGTCGTGGTACCGCTGCTGCTGGCGATCGCTATGCTGACCTATGCCGAGCGCAAGGTGCTGGCTTTCTCCCAGCTGCGCAAGGGGCCGAACGTCGTCGGCCCGTTCGGGCTTCTGCAGCCTTTCGCCGACGGGCTCAAACTGCTTGTCAAGGAGACGATCGTTCCGAGCGGTGCCAACCCGCTGGTGTTTGTGATCGCACCACTGATCACCTTTACGCTGGCGCTGGTGGCCTGGGCGGTCATCCCGTTTGACGTTGGCGTGGTGGTGTCCAACATCAATGTCGGGATTCTCTATCTCTTTGCGATCAGCTCGCTCGGTGTTTACGGGATTATCCTCGCAGGTTGGGCGTCCAATTCGCGCTATGCCTTTCTCGGCGCG
>JAFMSA010000056.1 GCA_017353855.1 Alphaproteobacteria bacterium | reverse complement strand
GCTTGCCTCAGAGTGACACCCCAATCGGCTGCGATCGCGGAGAGTTCGCGGCCTGCCTGTTCGGGGACGCTTTTCGACCAGGTGACCAGAACCTTCAATGCCTTTTCGGCCTGCACCCCGGTGAGCACAGTCGAGGAGGCAATGTAGGGATAGGCGTCGAGGCCGACTTCCTGGCGTGCCATCGCCGCGGAGATCAAAGGCAGGGTCTCGGCGGTCCGTCCGAAATTTTCCCGCCCGATCGTCTTGTGGTGTGAGATGACCACGGGCACTCCCGCGCCGAGGCCGGCGGCAAAGCTCTCCTCGAGGCTGTCGATGACGGAGCTGCCTTCGTTGCGCATATGCGTCGTGTAGAGGGCGCCGGCCGGCCGCAGCAAAGAGGCGAGTGTTGCGATCTCGGTCGACGGGGCGCGGGAGGCCGGCGCGTAAGCGAGCCCACTCGACATGCCGATGGCGCCTGCATCGAGCGCCTCCTGCAACCGCTCGCACATCCGGGCCAGTTCGGGTTCCGTGGCCGCCCGGTCGAGGGCGTCCATCGCGCCCACGCGCAATGTCGAATGGCCGACAAGGCAGGCCGCATTGAGCGCCGCCGGCTGCTTGTCCAATGCAGCGAGGTAATCAGCGAACCGCTCGTATCGGTAGTCCGTCGTCTCGCCGATGAGATCGAGGGGCGGCGGCGGTGCTTCGTCGAGCAGCAGCGGCGCTAAGCTTATCCCGCAATTTCCGGTCACCACCGTGGTGACACCCTGGCTGGCCTTCGCAGCCATGTCCGGGGTCACGAAGAGGGCGCGATCGTCATGGGTGTGCACATCGATAAAGCCCGGGCAGACGATCTTGCCCGATATGTCGAGTTCGCGTGTTCCTTCAACCCGGTCGACGGCGCCGACCGCTGCTATACGCTCGCCGCTGATCGCAACATCTGCGCGACGGCGGGGCCGCCCGCTGCCGTCGATCACCTCGCCGCCGCGCAAAATCCAATGGGTCATCGCAAGTTCCCGTTCAATGGAGGGTGTCCCGTCCGCTTGTGCACGTCTCCAGCGGCGGGTTGTCCGGTGTGGATGTGAGTACAATCGTTCACGGCGCCGGCACGACAGTTGGGCCGGGCCCGCGAACTTTTGCCACGAGCATCGGTCAGGACATAGACGCTTGAACCATCCGGAGCGAGCGGACCCGCCGCCGCGCCGGCTGAGTTCATCTCGAAACCTCGGCGAGAGGGTGTTTACGCAGGAAGTTGAAATCGCAGCCTCGGTCGGCCTGCAGGATCTCACGCCGGTAGAGCTGGGCATAGCCGCGCTCTGGGAAGGGTGGCGGGACAACCGGGCGGCGCGCCAGCTCCTCCGGCGAGACCAACAGGTCGAGGCGGCGCTGCGCGACCGAGAGACGAATGCGGTCGCCGTTTCTGACCTTGGCGAGCGGACCGCCGCTCGCCGCATCGGGGGTCACATGCAGGACGATAGACCCATAGGCCGTGCCGCTCATCCGAGCGTCGGAGATGCGCACCATATCTTTGACGCCACCCCGCGCCAGCTTGCCCGGGAGCGGCAGATAACCGGCTTCGGGCATGCCGGCGGCGCTGAGCGGGCCAGCGTTCTGCAGCACCAGAAAATCCTCCGGGGTCACGTCGAGATCGGGGTCGTCGATGCGCGCCGAAAGATCCTCGAGGGACGTGAAGACGACGGCGCGTCCCTCTCTCTCGAACAGTTTGGGGTCAGCGGCGGACCGCTTGAAGATCGCACCTTTGGGCGCTAGTGAACCGAACAGCGCGACGAGCCCGCCCGTGGGCTGCAGCGGCTCGGAAAGCGGTTTGATGATGGAACGGTCGACCGGGCCGCACGGCGCGGCAAGGCGTTGCGCCAGTGTCTCGCCGGCGACCGTCATGCAGTCCGGGTGCAGGAGCGGTTTCAATTCGCGCAGCACGGCCCCGATCCCGCCGGCGGCGAACAGGTCTTCCATGTAGTGCGGGCCGGTCGGCTTCAGATCGACGAGCACTGGTGTCGTCTCGCTTATCGCATTCAACCTGTCGAGATCGAGATCAATGCCGGCCCGGCCGGCGATCGCCGTCAAATGCAGCACCGCATTTGTCGAGCCGCCGATTGCCATCAGCACCCGCAATGCGTTTTCGACGGATTGCGGTGTCACGATGCGGTCGGGGGTCGTCCCGGTCTTGGCAAGCTGCATGGCTGCGCGCCCGGACGCCTCGGCGGCGCGCAGCCGGTCGGCATGGACCGCAGGGATCGCCGCGCTGCCCGGCAGGA
This sequence comes from Alphaproteobacteria bacterium, assembly GCA_017353855.1. Lineage (GTDB taxonomy): Bacteria > Pseudomonadota > Alphaproteobacteria > ATCC43930 > CGMCC-115725 > AP-15. The sequence continues at coordinate 10,398 of JAFMSA010000056.1, read as the reverse complement.
TCATGCCGAGGGTTTCGGCGATTGACGCCATCGTGCTTGCCGTCCCCATTACCGCGCAGGTCCCGGCGGTCGTTGCGAGGTTGCCCTCGATCTCGCCGATCTCGTCTTTTTCGATCTCGCCGGCGCGATATTTGGCCCAGAACCGCCGGCAATCCGTGCAGGCTCCGAGCCGCTCGCCGTGCCAGCGCGCAGTCAGCATCGGCCCGGCGACCAACTGGATCGCCGGTCTGTTGGCCGAGACCGCTCCCATCAGCTGGGCCGGCACGGTCTTGTCGCAACCGCCGACCAGCACGACCGCGTCCATTGGCTGCGCCCGGATCATTTCCTCGGTGTCCATCGCCATCAGGTTGCGGAACATCAGACTGGTCGGGTTGAGAAAAACCTCGCCCAGCGAGATCGTTGGAAACGTGAGCGGCAGACCGCCCATGGCCAGCACGCCGCGCTTGACCGCCTCGACCAGCTCGGGAAAGTGCCGATGGCAGTTGTTGAAGCCGGAATAGCTGTCTGCGATGCCGATGACCGGCCTCGCCAGCAGATCGGTCGAATATCCCATCGAGCGGGCAAAGGATCGCCGCAGATACAGTGCGAAATCGGGATCGCCGTAATTGGTAAGGCCGCGCGCCAGGCCGACCGGTTCGGTCATGGATTCCTCTCTATTCTATAAATGAGAGGATGCAGCTTGCAGCCGTTGCGCAAGGCGAGGCAAGCTTCGCAGGCGGCCGCGGTCAATCCGGCTGCAGCATCGCCGCTGAGCCGGCCGCGAAAAGACCGGCAGGGCGACGGCAACCTGAATTGCCGGCTAACCGATGCGCATGCGGATGGCGTCGGTGGAAGGGCGCCGGCGATAAGCCGGAACCACGGCGCCGCCTCGCGCCAGCCACTGCAATTCGCTCGAGCTGCCCGTGAGGAAGTAGCCGAGTCCCTGGCCGACACCAATGCCCGGGTGATGAAGGTGGGCTGACCGCGACGCTTGCTGCCCCTTGCATAGACGCGTTGAGTGCGTCCGTCGCAAATACCACCGGCTCAGGCGCCGTCCCCCGGACCGCCGCGCAGCAGCCAGGTCATGTGCCATCCGCCGGAGAGGTCAGCGAAGGCCTGGCCGGCAGCGGCCGCCAACAGGAATAGCGCGATCAGCTAGGCTATGGCGCCTGAATCGCCGGGATTGCCTTGGCCGAGGGCTGCGGCGGGCTGCGAGCTGTCGCCGCTCATGCCGGATACGAAGAGACTGCGGAGATGCAGATAGCCGCGCAATGCCGGCAAGCGCCCGCACCTTGCCCGTGATGCCGCCGCGGCCTTTGTCGGGCCGTGAGCGCTCTTCGACCGTTTGACATCGCTCATCGCAAGGACCGAGTTCTGTAAAGTAAAGTAATCGCAAATTGCCTGGCGAGCGGCCCACCGCCGGATTGCGGAGCCTGTCTCTTGCTGACCCCGTTCATCCTGTGCCGAACAGCCGGGGACGCGCGCATGCGATATGGGGATCGCCGGGTTATTCACGCTCACTTTGTCGCTGGTGGCCGGCCCGAGCGTGGTCACGTTTGCGGCAGAGGCAGGCGGGACGGGAGGTGTCGTGTTCGCTTCTGACCGGCATGGAAGCTGATTCGACATATGGCCCTCTTCACACATGCGAGCGGAGTGCATACGGGACCGAGCGCAGTCGCCGGCATTTCCGTGGGCCAATCCCCGATCCTCGGCCGCCGCATCGATGAGCAATTTGCGCGGCTTGATCACCGCTCTTTTCATGCCGGCTTTTTTTGATCTCGGGTTGCGCCGATCTTCGTGTCTTGGCGATGCCCGAGCTGCTGCTCTTGCCCGGCTATTGCTGTTGCGAGCATCGCCTGGCCATTGGCGGCGGTCACGACGGCAGCGCGATGCTGCATCAGGCTCTCGTCCGTCTGCCCTTACGGCCGGGGGGCTCGGATCGAGCGCTAAGGCTAAGAATTCGACCCGAGGGTTCGTGGCGAATATCGAGCGCTTGCTGGTCGCCCTCGACAAGAGTGAAAGCGGACTTTGCCTCGCGCTTGGCGGGACCGCTCTCCGGCTCTCGGCCCGAGCACCGCTCCGCAACTGGGCCGAAAAGCGCACGCCGGGCCAGGACGTCTCTTGCGGGTCAATCGTCAGGCATACGGCCGGGGCGGCAAGGTCGAGAGCGCGAAGGCAGATGTCGGCGGAACCCGGGTGGACGTTATGACCCGGGTGGGAGAGGAGCCGATCGAGCGAGCGGCGCCGCGGAAGCCGGGAAGGGTTACGGTTCGTCGGGACTGAGCCGGCGGAAGAAAAACGCTCCGATATCGCCGCGGCTTTCGAACGTCCGATGGCAGTCGCGCTCGCGGGGGGACCGCATTCAAGCGAACCGGCCGGCAACCAGGCACCTCAACATTCCAGTTCCGGTGACCGCAACGGCGCACTCGCGCCGAGCTGGCGCTGGCGCGGGCCAGCCTCGGTCTCGATGCTGCACGTGGCGCGGCGGCCGTGGCCCGCAAGGCTTGCATCTTTTTCTCCCGGACGGCTTTGGCGGTGATGCGGAGGCGATCCTGCGGGAAGCCGCATCGGTTTGGCTTGCCGGTAGAACCGGCTGTACGCACACGATCACTTCCGAAGGTGCGATCCTGCGCCATCTGGAAGCCGGCGAGCACAATCTGGTGGCCAAGGAGTCGTGCGCGACCGGGTGGGGCGCTGCCTTTCGGCGGGACGCCGGCCGCGCCGAGCATTCGAGCGGTCGATCCTTTTGTCGTCAGCTGAGAGGCTTGGGCGATCGGGCCGGGGGCCTCAAGCTGGCAAAAATCTAATTCGTTGATAAAATACCCTTGTGATGAGACCTGTAGGATACTATTTCGCGCATTACTGGAAAATGCGGGAGGCGGGCTCTTCCCGGCATGATCGGGGGGCGCGTTGCCCGTTGGATTATCGCGTTCTGGCCGACCGAGTGGTCGGAATTAACGGGCTTTGATCGCGTTAATGGATATGCAGTGGGCGACGATCAGCATGTCGGGGCACACTTAGACCGGGTGAACAGCATGGCGAAACCTAAGAGAGGGCGGTCGACCGTTGCAATCGACGATCATGTCGGTTCGCGCATACGCGAGCGCCGCATTATGCTGGGCCTGACCCAGCAGCAACTCGCCGAGATGATCGGCGTGACTTATCAGCAGGCTCACAAATACGAGCGCGGGATCAACCGTGTTTCTGCCGGAAGATTGTTCGAGATCGCGCGCGCATTGAGTGCACCGATCACCTATTTTTATGAGGGGATCGGGCAGGAAGGCCCCCGGCAGATTACGCCGCACCAGCGGATGCTGCTGGAAATCGCCCGCAACTTTGCCGAGATCAGGAACGAGAAGCATCAGGAGGCCGTCAGTCAGCTCGCCCGCGCGCTGGCAAGCAAGCCGGGCTGAGCTATTCCTTCGGCATCGGGAAGTCGTTGAGATAAGGGAGATAATCCTCTTCTACATCGACCTGCATAGATGCGAGCAAGCGAACAAGGCCGTTGTAGAACGCGATCGTCACTACCAGGTCGGTGAGGCGTTCATTATCGAGTTCCCGCCGTAAGGTGGAGAACGTTTGGTCCGAGAGCGTGACGTCCAGGGTCATCTCGCGGGCGGCGCGCAAAACTGCTTTGGCGAGAGGCTCGAGCCTTGAGGCCCGACCGGCAGTCTCGTCGGTAACGGCGCGGATCTCGTCATCCGATAGGCCGATCTCGCGACCGATCCGCACGTGATGCGAGAATGCCCAAGCCGACCGTGCCAGATATCCGACTTGGAGGATCGCCAGCTCGCGCAACCTCGGGTCGAGCCGACTGCCGTCGCGCAAAAACCTCGCCAGGGTGTTCAGGCTGCGCGCCGCGCGCGGGCTATGGGCGAGTACCCGATAAAGGTTGAGATTTCGCGCCAGCAGATCCTGGTGTTCCGGCAGCAGATCGGATTTATCGAGGTAGGGCAGGCGCGCCATGAGCCGAAATTCCTCCCTGCGTCTGTCTTATTCGGGTGCCCTGGCGGGCCCGACTAAAGTGGCTCCGCCGTCGACCACCAAAGTTTGCCCGGTAATATAGCGTGCCTGCGCCGACAGCAGGAAACGCACTGCATGGCCGATATCCCAGCCGGTGCCTTCTATGCCGAGCACAGAGGCCTTACGCCGCGCCTCGCGCCCCGCGGGGCTCATTTGTCGCGAGTATACCATCGGCGTATAGACGGGCCCTGGCGCCACGCAATTGACGCGGATGCCGTCCGGTCCATGGTCGACCGCCATCGCGCGCGTCAGAGCGATTACCGCACCCTTTGAGGTGGAATAGGCCGTCAAGCCGCGGGGCCGAAGGGCTGAAATCGACGAAACGTTGACGATGGCTCCGCCACCCGCCGTCTCTTTGATCGCCGGGATGGCATGACGCGAGGCCAAGAACATGCTGTCGACATTCACCTGCATGACCCGCCGCCAGTTCTGCGGTGTGACCTCGACGACACTGCCGCGTCCGCCGATTCCGACATTGTTGTCGAGGCAGTCAAGCCGGCCGAACTGCGCGAGCGCGGTGTCGACCATCGCACGGGCTTGGCTCTCGTCCGTGACATCCGCGACACAAGCGGCCGCCGTGCCGCCCTCCTGCATGATCAGCGCCACGGTGCGTTCGGCCCGCGTGCGATCGAGATCGACGACGAGAACCCTGGCGCCGGCGCGCGCCAGCAGGATCGCAGCAGCTCGCCCGTTGCCAATGCCGTCATCCGCCGCTCCGCCGCCCGTGACGATCGCCACCTTGTCTTCGAGGCCGAACCCGTCGCGTTTGCTTCTATCAGCCAAAGTCCACCCTCCAGCGGCCCGTCGTCTGCTGCTGCCCCTGATGCCGAGCCTCTTGCCCGCCGTGGCGAGCAAGAGGAATCCTGCAGCCTCCTGCGTCTCCCCCGCCGGGGAGAGGGCCGCGGCTCCCTCGCTGCTTGATCAGGCGTTGCCGCGCTGCTCGCGCCAGAGCCCAAGTTTTTCCTGAACCGGCCGGTCGGAATAGCTGAACAAAACTGCTTCCTCGTCGGCTTGGTGGCTGACCGCGATCCAACTCGGGGCGACAAAGATATCGCGTGGCTGCCAGCGGAAGACCTCGTCGCCGATCCGGCTCTCGCCCGAGCCCTCGACCGCGACATAAACAGTACCGTCCGTCGACCGGTAAGGCCGGGTCGCGCAGCCTTTGGGCAGCAGCTGAACGAACGCTCCGATGGTCGGCATCGCGTACTCGCCGCTGGCGGGGTTGACATAGCGCATCTTGTAGCCGTGATACGGGTCCGGATCGCCGTTGCGGCTCAGCGTTTCGAGCGCTTCGCGGGTGCGCGCGTATGGGTAGTTGAAGACCGGCGAGGTCTTGACTTCGGGTTTCCAGTCAATCGGCAGCATGTTGTTTGCGAAGCGCGCCGCACTGTCGCCTTCGGGCCGTGACACCGCCTGGACCTCGGCAGGGGCCTGCTCGGCGAAGCTTGCGCTCAGCAAGTTGACAATTTGTATGTCGAGCCCGTCGAGCCAAACCATCGGCTCTTGCGTTTGGTTGCCGTGGTCATGCCAGGTCCAGGATGGGGTGATCACGAAATCGCCGGGTTGCATCGACGTGCGCTCGCCGTCGACCGCGGTGTAGGCTCCGTGGCCTTCGATGATGAACCGCAGCGCCGACTGCGTGTGGCGATGCGCGGGCGCCACCTCGCCCGGCAGGATCAGTTGCAGTCCGGCAAACAACGAGCCGGTGACCGTGGCCTGGCCTTTCAGCCCCGGATTTTCCAGGATCAAGACGCGGCGCTGCGCTTCCTGTGCGGTGATCAGCCCGCCCGCCTCCATGAGGTACGGGCGAATGTCTGCGTAGCGCCATAGTGCCGGGACGCACGACGGGGTCGGCTCGGGAGTGACCAGTGAATGCAGCTTCTCCCACAGCGGCGCAAGGTTGGATGGCGCGATCCGGTCGTAAAAGGCTTGCCGCCCGGTGGTGCGAACGGCGGGGGTTTCGGCCGTCATGGCTAGGCCGCCATCGAACTCGGCCGTTGGTCGAGTGTGAAGCCGAGTTTGGTCAAATCGGCGATCAGCGCGTGGGATTGCGGCTCGTCGAGCGGCAGCATCGGCGGACGCACGATGGCCCAATCCGGATCGTTGTGGAAATGCGCGACGATCCGCTTTAGCGCCGGAACCATCGGATAGGCCTGCAGCGCCTTGCGCAGAGCAGTAGCCTCCGCCTGCAACGCCTCAGCCTGTGTTCCGCGCCAGTCGTCGTAGATCCTCCGGATTCCCGGCACATTGACGTTGCCCGAGGCGGTAATGCAGCCGGCTCCGCCTTTCCGCAGCGCATCCAGCAGGAAGACCTCGGAGCCTGGGAACACTGCAAAGCCCGGGTAGCGGTCGAGCAGCGCCGCGGTGTTACTCCAGTTGCCGGAGGAGTCCTTCAGTCCGACCACGCTCTGGGGGTAGGCCTTGATCAGGCGGCCGACAAGATCGAGCGAGTAGCCGACCTGTGCCACGGGCGGGATATGGTAGAGATAGATCCTGAGCGCCGGCGAGGCGACGCGGTCGATGACGCCGGACACAAAGGCGAAGATGCCGTCGTCAGGCACGCCCTTATAGTAGAAGGGCGGCAGCATCAGCACGCCGCCGCAGCCGCGACCGACGGCATGCCGCGCGAGGCCCGCCGCCTCGGTCACCGAGCAGGCGCCGGTGCCCGGCATCAGCTTTTCCGCCGGGATTCCGGCCTCGACCAACGTGTCGAGCAGCGCCATCCGCTCGGCCCCCGACATCGAATTCGCTTCGCTGGTCGTGCCGAAGATCGAGAGCCCGCCGGCGCCCTGGTCGAGCAGCCAGCGGCAGAACCCGGCGAGCCGCCCGGCATCCGGCTCGCCGTGCGGCGTGAATGGGGTCAGGACGGGGACAAGTACCCCTTGAAAAGGCTGCGACGGCATCTCTGCTCCTTTCAATCTCCGGGCATAGCCCGGCAGTAAGCGACCCTGCCGGGCCCGCGTCAACACCCGTCTGCGGCGCCAATCCTTCGTCTGGCTCTCTCCCGCCCGAACGGAGAGAGCCGGGCGGCGCGGACGTCATCGCGGGCGACCGGCAGATTGTCGAGGCCACCATCGGGACGCGTCATCCCATGACGCCGTCCCGCCTGACTGAGGACGTCGATCCGGCTGCAGACAAAACCCGTTCCTGTTTGCGACGCGGCCGGTCGTATCACCGCGCGCGCGAGGCCCGGCGGCGGTCGGGTCGCGGTCCGCGCCGGTTTGGAACGCCGCCCAGGCTCGAGCGGTGAAAGCCGGAGCTTGGCAGCGCCGGCGGAAATTGCAGTTGCAGCCCCGCGGATCACGCCGCTCGAGCGCAGCTAAGCTACTTCAGGCGGACGTATTCGTAGGAAACCGGGAGATCGGCGACACCGCCTTCGGGCGGCGCGATCCATGATGCCATCTTGCCGGGTCGGGTGACGCGCTGCATCAGGCCGACGACGAAGGTCCGGTCCGGTTCGGAAGGCAACCAGTCGAATTGCCGGGAATGCCATGTTTCGGGGTCGATCTGGTTGCCGTCGGGGTCGGTCGGGACCCCGGCCCAGGCGCCGACCGATCGGCGGAAGCGCGGGCTCGGCAGGCGTAAGCGAAAATCCCAGCCGGCCTCGCCGATCAGCCGGTTCCAGCGTTGCACGCCGATGTCGCAGTCTTTGACGTAGAGCGAGCGCGTCACCTCGTTCATCGCGCTGCGCATCGGCACCTCCTCGGGGATCACCCCGCCTTTGCCGTCAGGCAGTTCGAGCCGCAGCCGGCCGAATGCGCTGTGATCCCCGAAGCGCGCCTCGTCGGGCCTGCCTTTGACGCCGGTTGCGAAATATGTCGCGGCGTTGGAGGAGACCTCGGCCCCGAACAGGTCGAGCGACGAGCTGAACCAGAAGTTAATGTAGCGCTGCACGGTCGGCAGATCGATCGCGCCAGCCTCACGCACCCTCGCCGGATCGTCGCTTTGCAGCATCTTCATCACTTCGAGCGAGCGCTTGACGACGCGCGTGATGCCGCTGAGGCCGACGAACATATGGAAGGCTTCCTCGGTCAGCATGAACCGGCAGCTGCGCGACAACGGGTCGAACGCGCTCTCGGCGAGGCCCTTGAGCTGAAACCTTCCGTCGCGGTCGGTGAAAAAGGTGAACATGAAGAAGCTGAGCCAATCCTCGATCGGCTCGTTGAACGTCGTGAGGATACGCGGCTTATCGCGGTCCCCGGAATGGCGCTCCAGCAATTCCTCGGCCTCCTCGCGGCCGTCGCGACCGAAATAGGCGTGCAGCAGATAGACCATCGCCCAGAGATGGCGGCCCTCCTCGACATTGACCTGTAACAGGTTGCGCAGATCGTAGAGCGACGGACAGGTGAGGCCGAGGCGGCGCTGTTGCTCGACCGAGGCGGGCTCGGTATCGCCCTGTGTCACGATCAGCCGGCGCAAGGTCGAGCGGTGCTCGCCGGGCACGTGCTGCCAAACCGGCTCGCCCGTCGTATCGCCGAAGCCGATCCGCCGGTCCGGCACCGGATCGGCGAGAAAGATTCCCCAGCGGTACTCGGGCATCTTGACGTAGCCGTAGGTGGCCCAGCCTTTCTCGTCGAGCGCGGTAGCGGTGCGCAGATAGACATCGGCGCCGCCAAAGGCCGTCGGTCCCATCTCGCGCCACCAGTCGAGAAACCGCGGCTGCCAGTGCTCAAGCGCGCGCTGCAGAGCGCGGTTGTCGGCGAGCCCCACATTGTTCGGGATCCGTTCGTAATAGTCGATCGCCATCTTTCCCCCCTGCCGAGGCTAGACCCGCTCCCAGTCGAACTGCGCCTTCGCACCCGTTCCGTAGCGCTTTAGCGCGCCGCGCTCCCCGATGGCGTTCGGTCGTGAGAAGATCCAGTTCTGCCAGGCTGAGAGCCGGCCGAAGATCTTCGTCGCGACCGTCTCGGCGCCGGCAAAGCGCAAATTCGCCTCCATTCCGGTCAGCGCGTCCGGCGACAGGCTAGAGCGCTCCTCAATCGCAAGGCGGATTTCGTCTTCCCAATCGAGCTCGTCCGGCGCGAACGTCACGAGGCCGAGATCCCGCGCCGCAGCCGCGTCGAGCGGTGCGGTGCCGAAGCGTTCCCTCGTCAAATTCTCGTTGAAGCGGACCGCCAGCCGGGTGCGGCCATGGACCATTTCGAGGCCGCCGAAATTGAGCTGGCTCAGCGCGATGCGCGGACCTTCGCTCAGCATGTAGCTGCGGTCGGCGGCAAGGGCCAGCTCGAGCAGGCTGCCGGCAAAGCACGCGCCTTTTTCGATTACCGCGAAGAGAGTGCGCGAGGAGACATCGAGCCGCTGCAAGGTGCGACGCAACAGGCCGATCGTCTCGCGCACGAACCAGTGACTGCGGTAAGCCGCGATCGTTTCCTCGCAGGCCAGCACCGCAGCGATGTCCCCGCGTGTCTTCAGCACCACGGTGCCGATGTCCTGGTGGTTCGCGCGCAGCATCAGGAGCGCGTCGTCCAGTTCGCGCGCCATCGCGAGCGGCCACCACCGGGGGCCCGCTGCGAGGATCTCGGCGAGGCCGGACGGGACCGCCCCGCTCTCGGGTCCGGTCACGATCAGGCTCGCCACGCGGTCCGCGGGCGCCAACTCGACGCGCACCCAGCGGTAGTGATAGCCTTGCTTATCAATGCTGCGGTCGAGCGGCGGCAGATGGACGCCTTCGGCATCGGCCGGGCGATCGCTGCCTTGGGCCAGGGCGCGGGCACGCTGCGCGACGAGCTCCGGAAAGCGCGCGGGCGGCGCGATGTGGTCGACGAGGCCCCAGGCCTTTGCGCGATCGGCGCGCACGCCTTCGGCGGTGGTGCAGAACACGTCGGCAAGATCGCGCCGAACCCTGCGCTTATCGACGAGCCGGGTCAGACCGCCGGTACCGGGCAGCACGCCGAGCAGCGGCACCTCCGGCAGGCTGAGGGTGCTCGACCGGTCGTCGACCATGACGATCTCGTCGCAGGCAAGCGGCAGCTCGTAGCCGCCGCCGGCACACGAGCCGTTTATGGCGGCGATGAATTTGAGCCCCGAATGCGCACTCGAATCTTCGATTCCGTTGCGGATCTCGTTCGTGAATTTGCAGAAATTGACCTTTTCGGCGTGGCTCGCCTGGCCGAGCATGTAGATGTTGGCGCCGGAGCAGAACACCCGTTCCTTACCGCTCGCGAGCACGACGACGCGCACCTCGGGATGTTCGAAGCGGAGGCGATTGAGGGCGTCCGCGAGCTCGATGTCGACGCCGAGGTCGTAGGAGTTGAGCTTCAGCCGGTATCCCGGGGAGAGCCCGCCCGCCTCCGCGACGTCGAGCGTCAGCGTGGCGATCGCTCCGTCGAAAGACAACCGCCAGTGCCGATAGCGCGAAGGTTCGGTCTCGAACGTAATCATAGGAATTTTAATTCA
>JAFMSA010000451.1 GCA_017353855.1 Alphaproteobacteria bacterium | reverse complement strand
CCGTTGACCGCATGCGAAAATCGCCGCGAACATCGCGAAGGACAACAGCATCGGAAACGCCACCGGCCTAGTGCGACTGCGCCACAGATCGCGCGGCTCTCCTGCGGCACGAGCGTCACGGCAGGCCGGCTAACGACAGGGCCGCACTGGTCGGCAGGAGACCGGGCACAGCAATCGACGCATAACGTCGCGACCAGGGGAGCCGGATACCCGATCGCGCGCCGTCTCCGCCGGCAGCCGCCGCCGGACAGTTATTGCTGGTATGGCGCCCCACGTCGTCGATCCTCGCCCGAACGAGGTCGCAGCCCCTGAACCTGCCGTCGTCGGTGGATATCGCAAGATCGCGCCAGTGGTCCTCCAGTTGCAGGCCGGGATAGTTTCAAGCCACGCTTTTGGCCCGTCAGGCCTTTTGATCCAAGGATTGCGACACCGAGAGGGGATGGGAGTTTCCCGGCGGCGAAGCCGACACTTCCGTCAACGGTGCCCGATTACTTTCGAACGGCAGCGGTTGCGCCGATTCCAGCCATTCGCGTGACAACGAGGCTCGACCCCGGCTGGCCCCTAAGCCGACCTCGACCGCAGCCGGGCACGGATCACTGACCCCGTCACTTGACGGCGACGAGCCGGTTGCCAAAGGTGTTGTCCGCGATCACGTCAAGGAGATGCCGATGCTGCCCCTGGTTCTCTCGTCTGACTCCCACGTGTTCGAACCACCCGATCTTTGGCAGACCCGCATCGATGCGGCGTTCCGGGATCGTGCGCCGCGGATCCAGCGGATCGACGGCGCTGACCAGATCGTAGTCGAGGCGGATCAGATCCTTTCCGGGATCGGCCTGATCTCGAACGCCGGCGCGCGGTTCGAGGCCCCCGAGACCATCTCCGCCCAGGGGCGCTTCGAGGACGTGCACCGCGGAGGCTACGACCCCGAGCAACACCTCAAGGACATGGAGCTCGATGGGGTGGCCGGTGAAGTCCTCTATCCCTCGCAAGGGCTCTTTTACTTCAAGCTGGCGGACGCCCGGCTGATGTCCGCCATCTTTCGCGCCTACAACGACTGGCTCGCCGACTTCTGCCGTATGGACCCCGCCCGACTCAAGGGCATCGCGATGATCAACCTCGACGATGTCCAGGATGGGATCAAGGAGCTCGAGCGCGCCGCCCGCCTGGGTCTCTCCGGCGCGATGATCACCGAGTATCCACTCGAGCACCGACGCTACGACCAATCTGAATACGAGCCGTTCTGGGCCGCCGCCGAGGCGCTCGACCTGCCACTGAGCCTGCACACGGCCACGCGGCGGCAGGGAAAGATCCGCGGGGCCGGCGAACAGACACTGCGCGACGCCAGCAGCCGCGCGACCAAGGCGTTCTATCCGGCGCTGTCGATGTGCGATCTGATCTTCTCCGGCGTCTTCGAGCGTCATCCCCGTCTCACAGTGGCCATCGTGGAGTTTGAGCTGGCGTGGGCACCTTACCTGCTCTCCACCATGGACTACACGTACCGCGAGCGCCAGGGCGAGGCGATTTACCGGTTCAAGAGCGGCATGCTTCCGAGCGACTTCTTCCGCCGCAACGTCGTGCTGAGCTTCCAGGAGGACGCCATTGGAATTCGCCTGCGAGACCTCATCGGCGTGGACAACATGATGTGGGGCTCGGACTATCCGCACAGCGAGTCGACATTTCCCCAATCGCAGAAAATCCTGGCAGAGATCCTGGCCGGGGTACCGGCAGACGAACAGGCCAAGATCGCGGGCGGCAACACGGCCCGCGTATACAATTTTGACGTCGGGGGCTGAGCGTCCCAGCGCGCCAACCTCGCTACTGAGCTATGAGGTCCTCGCGGCGCGCACCAGCGCCGATGCTGGCCAACCACACCTCTACGGCGCCGAATCCAGGTGTTCCACACGGGCCTTTCGGACGATCTCTTCGCGAGCGACCTCGGGGACGCCCGGCCAGGGCCGCCTCCGGTCGAAGAATAACACCGACGCGGTTCACGGACGTTTACAGCAATCGGCACCGGTTGACCCGAAGGGGCCATTTCGCATTTGACGGATCTGCGGTTGCTACTGGAAGGCTCATCGCTCACGGATTGGCCGACGCATTCGTTTACTGCGACTGTTTGGGAGATCCGGAGATGCGCAGCCGAGCTTGCAAGACAGTTCTGCCATTGCACGGCCGATAATTCAGTTTCGATGGTAGATCGGACAGGGTTGGAGCACGGCATTCTCCAGTCGAGGTCGTGCGGTCGATGCTTCGGTTTTCTCCGAACCGATCGAGGCAGACAAAGCGGGCGTGCCAGCCGATGTTATTGGCGGCATCCACGCCGATAAACTAGGAGATCTACATGATCACGCTGTGCATTCGCTACAGGTTTAACCCCGATCATCTCGCCGATATCAGGGAATATTTCGAGACCGAACAGTCGGTTATCAAACATAGCGGGGGTAAGGTTGTCGGATACTTCCTGCCAACCGATTTCGCTGGGCCGACCGATGAAGCGATTGGACTGATCGATATCCCGTCCATGGCCGCTTACGAGCAGTATCGCGACAAGCTCGCCGAACATCCCGAGCACAAGGCAAACGTCGCGCGGCTGCAACAAAGCGGGGCGAGCGTGGCAATGGAGCGATCGTTCATCACTCGTACCGAGCCGCGGAGCTGATCATGCCCGATATCGACGGGTACGATTACGGCACCGCCCGCGCGTTCCCCCGTCATCGTGGAGGAATTGCGTCAGTCCGAGTGCGCGGCGAATGATCTTCAAATACGGCGTCGGCTTCATGCGATCGATGTCGGCGCCCGACAGTGGCTGTCCGTCGGGCGGCGTGGCGCTACTCTTCGGAAGCTGGCGCGCGGTTCCGGTTCGCGCGCCGGCATGATGCGAACGCGCCCGCCACGCAGCGTGTAGCCGACAAGAAGAAACCTGCCTTCCGGCAGGCCGACCGTAACGAAACGTTCCCCGGCATCGCCATGGCGGTCGTCCGCCCGTTCGATGGCGAAGATGTCCTTGAGCACCTCAGGCGCCGTCTCGAACCTGACACCGTGGTTGCGCCAGTTGAAGGCAGCTTAGTGCGTTCAGCCGTCCAGGACCAGCTATTTCCTGTCCAATCGATGGGTTGCCGGGGCATGCCTCTTGCTGGCGGGCTTCAGGTGCCGGCGCGAAAAACCGCTTGAGCCGGGCCATGCGATCTATTTCTGCAAGCTGGGCCGCAACCCGTTCTTCAAGGGTCTTGTTCCAAGGCTTCCAATTCGCGCTGGGGACGCGAGCAGCGCCGTATTCGTCGCCTCCAACCGCCGATTGAGCAGCGCCTCGCGCTCCTGCGCGAACGTCATGTCACAGGCTTTCTGCTGCACACGCCAAGCCGTATCGCGGCGCTCGCTCGAGACGTCGAGCAACGCCACCCAATGCGACATGGCCAGGACTAGCCACTCGCTGTGCGCTGACAAACCCGGGTTCTGGATGCAGTGCTTCATGCGTCGGGGGGGTCACCGCCAGATCATACGAGAAGCAGTCGCCATAGTTGAGACTGGCGGGATTACGCCTTTGCCGAAGCGCCCCTCCGTCTCCGTTTGCTCGACGTCAACCGGCGCAGTTTCGGTGAGATCCCGCTGGAGCCAGAGGTTGAATTCCCGACCGCCCGCCTTATCAAGATGCGATACTATGATGATCGCCGCCGAGATCACGCTGCCGGCAGCGCCAAGGCGATCCTGATCATCGACAGTCTATCGCTCCAATACTTCCGGATCGTCTAAAAGAACGGCAATAACTGCCAAGCCGTCTGGTAGCGTCGACTCATCGAGAACCAGGAGTGCAGCGCAACGCCGTCTGATCGCCGCGCAATCCTCCTTTCCGGTATTCCCACGCCAGGGCGCGGCGACGTTCCTCAAGAGCTTTTCTGGGGGCAACCGTGATGGTCCCCCCGGAGCGGCGCGCCAGGCCGCGCGCCAAACGCTCCGTTTCTGCGTTCTGGATGCTAAGGGCATGGGCTTAGACTTCGAGGTTCCTTGGCAGGTATATTCAGTCAGCGCGCACCGTGAGCGTTGGGAACCGCGCTGGCTGCCTTCCGACGGTATCGGAGCCTGGCCGCACAGTTCATCATGTCCGTGTCCGGATCGGCAGGCTTCGCAACGTGCCACACCCTTCTGAGGAGATCGTGTCATGAGTTCCGATTTCGACGTCAACCGCTTTTGCCGGATCTTGGCGCAGGAGACGCCCGATGCGGTAATTTATGCCGACGCCGACGGGGTGATCAGGTTCTGGAACACAGGCGCCCAGCGGATCTTCGGGTTCAGCGAACCGGAAGCCACCGGGAGGTCGATCGACATGATCATCCCCGAGAACCTGCGGACACGGCACTGGGCCGGCTTCAATGAGACGATGCGAACCGGCAGCACCCGCTATGGCGCTGGCGACATCCTCGCCGTACCGGCGCTGCGTAAGGAC